>JAIERC010000264.1 GCA_019747165.1 Sphingomonas sp.
GCATCGACCTGCGCCAGGCCGAATTGTCCCGCCAAGTCGATGCCGGCAAGCGCTCCGGCAAGCTCAGCATCCGTGAGCGCCGCGTGCTCAATAACGAATTGCGCAAAGTCGCCGCCGCCGAGGCAAAGCTTAAGGCACGCGGCGACAATCTGAGTGAGCGCGACGAACGTCGTATCGGGGTAATGCTCGATAAGGTCGAGGCGCATATCCGCCAGCTCAAACGGAACCGTGAGCGCGGCCGCAACGGCATTCACTTCTAGGATCGGCATTTCTAGGGCCACTCGCCAGCCCGGCAAATTCCTGTCGGGCTGGCCCCTGGATTGGGTGCACAGTCGATTGCCTGTGAGCGACACCTTCCCTGTCGCGGCCGAATGCCCATAAGGGGCGGATGTCCCGCGCCCGCGTTATCATCATGAATGCCGCCCTGGGGCCGCTCGATTACCGAGTGCCGCAGGGGATGGTGGTGGCGCCGGGGTCGATCGTGGTCGCACCGCTCGGCCCGCGCCAGGTGATCGGCGTGGTGTGGGAGGCGGAACGGATGCCGTCCGACGCCGAGGTTGGCGACAATCGGCTGCGCAATCTGGTGGCTGTGCTGGATGTGCCGCCGATCCCGGCCCCCTTGCGCCGCCTGATTGAATGGACCGCCAATTATTATCTGGCGCCGCCCGCTTCGGTGCTGCGGATGGCGCTCGCTTCAACATCAGCGCTGGAAGGCGCGCGGACCGTCACGGAATATCGCGCGACCGGCGAAGTGCCGCCCCGCATGACGCCGCAGCGCGAACAGGCAATCGAGCGGATCGGTGATCGGCAGGGACTGATCCGTGAACTGGCGATAGCAGCGGGCGTGACGGATGCGGTGATCCGGGGGTTGGTCAAAGTCGGCGCGATCGAGCCGGTCGAGGTGGATATCGACAGCCCCTTCCCGCGCCCCGATCCCGATTACCATTTGCCCGCGCTATCAGCGGATCAGGCCAATGCAGCAGCGGCACTGGTCGCTGACGTCGATACGCACCGCTTTGCGCCAACCTTGCTCGACGGGGTGACTGGATCGGGCAAGACCGAGGTCTATTTCGAGGCGATTGCCGCCGCGATCCGCGCCGGGCGGCAAACCCTCGTCCTGCTCCCCGAAATCGCGCTTACTGAACCATTTTTGCGACGGTTCGAGGCCCGATTCGGCACCGCGCCGGTGGCCTGGCATTCCGACTTGCGCCAGTCGCAGCGCCGCCGCGCCTGGCGCGCGATTGCCAGCGGCGAAGCGCTGGTGACGGTCGGTGCACGCTCCGCGCTGTTTCTGCCCTATGCCAATCTTGGCTTGATCGTCGTCGATGAAGCGCATGAAACGAGTTTCAAACAGGAAGAGGGCGTTCATTATCACGCCCGCGATGTTGCGGTGATGCGCGGGCTGTTCGAAACCTGCCCGGTAGTGCTTGCGTCTGCCACCCCAGCCATCGAAACGCGCCAGCAAGTCGCCCTTGGTCGCTATGCCGAACTCAAACTGCCGGGTCGCTATGGTGCCGCGCAATTGCCCACGATCGAGGCGATCGATCTGATTGCGGAACCGCCGATGCGCGGGCGCTGGATCGCGCCAACGCTGGTTAAGGCAATCGATGCCGCGCGCGACCGCGGTGAACAGGCGCTTCTGTTCCTTAACCGGCGTGGCTATGCGCCGCTCACTTTGTGCCGCACCTGCGGGCACCGCTTCCAATGCCCAAACTGCACCGCCTGGATGGTCGAGCACCGGCTGATCCGTCGGCTCGCCTGCCATCATTGCGGCCATGTCGAGCCCGTGCCGGAAAAATGCCCAGAATGCGGCAATGAAGACACATTGGTCGCCTGTGGCCCCGGCGTCGAGCGGATCGCAGATGAGGTAGCACTCCTGTGGCCCGATGCGCGGCGCGCTGTCGTTACGTCGGACACGATCTGGTCACCGACCAAGGCCGCCGAGTTCGTCGCCCGGATGGAGGGCGGCGATATCGATATCGTTATCGGCACGCAGCTGGTGACCAAAGGCTATCACTTCCCGAATCTAACCGTGGTGGGGGTGATTGATGCCGATCTTGGGCTTGGCGGCGGCGATTTGCGTGCCGCCGAGCGGACCTTTCAGCAGATTTCACAGGTTGCCGGACGCGCCGGGCGCAGTGTGAAACCAGGGCATGTCTATATTCAAACGCACAGCCCGCAGGCATCGGTTATGCAGGCACTCGTCAAGGGCGAGGCGGACAGCTTTTACGAAGCCGAGACGGCAGCGCGCCGCGAAGCGGATGCGCCGCCCTTTGGCCGCTATGCGGCAATCATCATTTCCGCCGAGGATCGGGCCGCCGCCGACGATACAGCCCGCGAGATCAAACGAGCTGCGCCAGAGGTTGAGGGGATGTATGTCTATGGCCCCGCCCCTGCCCCGCTCGCCATGCTGCGCGGACGCCACCGTTTCCGCCTGTTGGTGCACGCCCGCCGCGCCCTTGATGTGCAGGAAGTGATCCGCGCCTGGCTAGGGGCGCTGACCTGGCCGCCCAAGGTGCGCGTCACCGTGGATGTCGATCCCTATAACTTTCTATAGCCCTTTGCGCTGGTTCTCCGGTCGCGTTAGAGGGGCAACAAGTCGACCAAAAGGGGAACAGCAATGATGCGCAACAAACTAGCCACGATTCTGGCAATCAGCGCCATGCCGATCAGCGCTGCGCACGCCGAATGGATTGAGGGAAGCTCTAAGCATTTCGTGGTCGTCTCAAACGAATCAGCCGAAAATGTGAAGCGGATGACGACCGATCTGGAGCGCTTCGACAAGGCGGTGCGCACGGTGCTGAAGCTGAAGGAGCCAGAAGTATCGCCCGCAGCGCGGGTGACCGTTTACGTTCTGGCGACAACCGAAGACGTTCAGAAAATGGGCGGGCGGCAAGGCATCGCTGGCTATTATAGCAACAGTGGGCCAGCCCCGATTGCTTTTGTTCCCCGGAACGGCGGCGACAGCGCGCTGACGCCAATGACGATTTTGCGCCATGAATATGCCCATCATGTCATGTATTCGAGCTGGGGCGATGTAGTCTTTCCGACTTGGTTCAGCGAAGGATTTGCTGAGCTCTTCGCCACTGCCAAATCGACCAACGACGGCGGCATCATTATCGGGGCCGTGCCCCTTTATCGCGCTTATGGCATTGACCGGATGAATGACATGCCCGTCGAGCGGCTCATCAGCGGCCCGCCCAATTACAAGGACGCGCTGCAAGGACAGGAGTTTTACGGGCGGTCCTGGTTGCTCACCCATTATCTCGTCTTTGACAAGGAACGCGCAAAGCAGTTGGCCGCCTATGTCGAGGCGATCAATGCAGGCAAATCCGGCAAGGACGCTGCAGCAGCGATCGGCCTCAACAATGCGCTCGACCTGAAAATGAACGGCTATGGCGCACGCAAGACTTTACCCTCGGCAGCGCTGTCGGCCGACCAGCTTCCCATCGGTGAAGTCCGTACCCGCCTGCTAACCAAGGCAGAGGTTGCCGCCCTTGGGCCGACGATGCGATCCAAGAACGGCGTCGATGAAAAGCGCGCTGCCGAAGTCGTTGTCGAGGCGCGGGCAGCGGCGGCGGCCTTCCCCGACGACGCGGCCACCCAGAACGAGCTTTCAGAAGCGGAGTTTGACAGCAAGAATTATGCAGCGACGGAATCCGCCGCTGACCATGCGCTTGCCGCCGACCCAAAATCGATTCACGCGCTCGTCTACAAAGGCATGGCGCAAGCGGCGATCGCCGAAAAGGCTGGGGTTACCGATCCTGCCGCCTGGTCTGCGATCCGCCGGTGGTTCCTGACAGCGAACAAGATCGAGCCAATCTACGCCCATCCCGTCCAGCTCTATTATGAGAGCTTCGGACAAGCCAAGCAGGTGCCGACCCGCGCCGCCAAGGATGCACTGCTTTATGCCTATCAGCTTGCCCCCCAGAGCCTGACGATTCGGCAGGAGGCGGCGCGCATTTTGATCGATGACGGCAAGCTGAAAGCTGCGCGAGTTGCCCTGGAACCGATCGCTTTTAATGAGCGCCCGGGCCCCTTGGTCGATGCAGCGAAAAAGGCGATTGCAGCCCTTGAGGCCAATGATAGCGCCGCCGCCCTTGAAGCGCTAAAGCCAACGCCGCCAGAAAAGCCGGGCGATAAGGCAAGCGACAAGAAAAAGGGCTGATTGCCTGCACCGTAAAATCGCGCTGACAGTGCTTGAATGAAGGCGACTTTCCTGAAAGAGAGTCGGCCTCACAATTGGGCTGATGACATGGCGATTGCGCGGCTTATTGCAGGATTGGCGTTGCTGATTTTCAGCACAATGCCCGCCCGAGCTGACGATATCTCCGCCGCTGGGCGCGGGGTTGTTCGGATTGTCACGATCGCCTCTGCTGACAGCGAAGTGGTTGGATTCGGGCACGGCAGCGGCTTTGCTATTGCCCCCAACCGGGTCGTCACCAATGCCCATGTCGTCGAACTCGCAGCGCGCTATCCCGACAATGTCGTGATTGGCGTTGTGCCATCGGAAGGCGACAAAAGCTATCAGGGCAAGCTGATCGCCTATGATGCCCAGCGCGATCTGGCGCTGATTGAATTTACTGGCACAAGGCTGCCGCCGCTTACCCTGTTTCCGGGGGCGGTAACGGATGGCGAATCGGTGATCGCGCTTGGCTATCCGGGTAATGTCGATGTCGCCACGGCGCAAAGCGCGGCTGATTTCATCAAGCCATTGGGCCCAGTCCGATCGCAGGGCGGCTTTGCCGGCATTCGGAAACTAACCGGGGTTCAGGTGCTGCTCCACACTGCCGGCATTGCGCGCGGCAATTCGGGTGGGCCCCTCCTCGATATTTGCGGGCGGGTGATTGGGGCCAATTCGGCCATCACCAAGGCGGAAGAAGGCGATTCAAGCTTCGGATTCGCGGTCGCCGACAGCGAGCTCGTCGCCTTTCTGCAAGAGGCAAAGCAGCCCTTTGCGCAGACTGCGGCTCCGTGCATCAGTGCCGATGAACGCCTACGCCAGGGCAAGGACGCGCAATTGCGCTCCGCCGAGGCCCGCGCCGCCGATGCCCAGGCCAATGCCGCCCGCGAGGCGTTGCAACAGCAAATGGCGCTGGACAAGGCGCAGGTCGCCGCCGAGCGCAAGCGGGAGAATGTGATCGCCATCGCCGGGGTGCTGCTGGTGATGGGCGCAATGCTGATCGGCGGTGCCGGCCTGCTCGAATCGCGGCGGCGGCGGCAAGGGGCGATATGGTCGGCCGCTGGCGGCGGCGTGTTGATCATCGCCGCGGCGATCGTCTTTCTCACCCGTCCTTTTGGCGACGTAAAACTGCCGTCGCCAGCGCCGAGCGCTACACCGATCGTCGAGGCCACTTTTGGCAAGATGGTTTGTCGGATCGCCCCAGAGCGAAGCCGGATCAACCTGTCGAACCCCGTCGATGTGCTGATCGACTGGCAGCCCGATGGGTGCATGAACGGGCGCACCCAATATGCCGAGAATGGTGCGAAATGGGATCGGATCCTGGTGCCGAACGACGAGCAGACCGTTTCCATCCTGGAATATGATCTCGCGACGCGCAGCTATTCGGAAAGCCGCTATCTGCTGACGGCAGCGCAGATGAAGCAAGCCCGCGCGCTGCGCGGTGCCGTCAAGCAAAAGGCCTGCACGCCAAGCGAGGCAGATCGCCAGTTGCTCGCCCGCCAGCAAACCGCGATCCGTGATGCGCTTCCTTCACGCCCCGATGAGTGGCTGGTTTATGACTGCACCCCGGCGCCGGAAGGTGCCCCCGCAGCCGCGTCGTCCCCCGCCGCAGCCGAGCCACGCCGCGCCCAATAGGGTTTGATCACCTGCCCGCGGCGGCTGGCGAGCACCAATAGCCCGATGCCAAAAGCGGTGCAGATTAGCATCGCAGGCAGCGACGCTTCAGCACCAAAATCGCCGCCGGTCAGCAATTCCGGGCCGGAGATGCGCGGCACCAAAATCCCCTGCACATCGGTGCCCGATACCGGGATGCCGAAAATACCGCCCTGGGTGAAGTTCCACGCCGCGTGCAGGCCGATTGCCGCCCAAAGCCGCCGCGTGACCATGTAGATCGCCGCCAGCATCACCCCGGCCTCAATGGCAATCGCCCCGCCGGCAACTAATGTTGCATTGGGATTGCCGAGATGCAGCGCACCGAACAGGGCCGCCGACAATATCAGCGCCACCCAGCTGCCCAGCCATCCTTCGATGATCCGGAAAAACAGGCCGCGCAGCATGATCTCTTCCGTCACCCCCGATACGATCGAGATTCCGATAATCGGATAAAGCACATCAGCCGGCTGGGTGCCGATCACTTGGTAACCGCCGAGCAGGGCAATCACGGCGACCACCGCGCAGAACAGCCCGGCACCGATCGCCAGACCCATCAGCAGTTCAAGCGCAGCCCCCTTTAGCGCCAGATCGGTCACCTGGCGGTGCTCAAAAAATCGCCCAAAGCCGATATAGGCGAGCACAAATACGCTGGCGACCAGACTGCCGCCGACGATTGCCCAATGGCTATCACTGCGTGCACCCACGACGGCGGCCAGGCTGGTCGCGACGACGCTGGCCCCCATCATCACGCCAATCGCGACAACCAACGTCACCAGAGGGAAATGCAGGATACGCCACAGCAGGGTCTTGCCACGCGGCTTGGCGATGTTCGGATTCATGATCGGCGTTCCCCTGGTTCGATCGTCCTGCTTAGCAAGCATCGGTCCGGGATGCAGTGCAATTCAGCCGCGGTCGATCCTGGCGGCGAAGCAGCCACGCTTGGCATTATGCGCGTGCAGGAATGTCACCGCCGGATCATTGAAAAACTGCTCGATCGTCGCCTCGAGATCGCGACCATCCACCAGGTCAGCCCCCGTCATCATGCCTGCCGCGTCATAAGCGCGCACCGAAAGGGTGCGGATGGCGAGCTGATCGGGAATGGTGTTGCGAAAGCGACCCGCTGCCGCTGCGCCTTCGCGGACAAAGATCGCATGGCGCTGCGCATAGGGGCCATCCGGCAGATGTGCGTGATTGAGCAGCAGCACCCGTTCGCCTACCGCCGCATCCTCCAGCGTCACTCGGCAAGGAAAGCCCGGCTGTTCAGTCACCATCATCCGCAAGGCATTCCGCTTGGCCAGGGCCGTATCATCCAGATCATAAAGCGGCGCGAACAGGGCCGGGTCGAGCCCGGTGATGGTGAAATCGATCATTTCACCCCCTCCCGATCGCGCAGCGCGACCTTGCGATCGATACCGTAAGCATAGCCGCCCATCGTCCCGTCGCTGCGCTGCGCGCGGTGACAGGGAATGACGATCGAAACATGGTTCGCGCCGCACGCCGTGCCGGCCGCGCGAACCGCCTTTGGGTTGCCCGCAAGAGCGGCGAGTTCGGCATAGCTGCGTGTCTCGCCCAGCGGTATCTGCCGCAGCGCCTGCCAGATCCCTTCCTGAAAGGCAGTGCCCTGCACGTCGAGCGGCAGATCCTGATCGCGATCGGGGCTCTCAACACTGGCCACTACGCGTGCGGCCAGATCAGCCAATGCAGCACCGCCGGGCGCGATTTCCGCCTTGGGAAAGCGCGCCCTCAGCGCCGCTTCGCCCTCATCGAAAGAAACGCGGCACAGACCCTTGTCGGTGGCCGCAACAAGCATCGGCCCCAGGCTCGTCTCGGCGATCGTCCAGCGGATCGTCACCCCGGCTCCGCCGCGCTTCCAGATACTCGGCGTCATGCCCAGCCTTTTACCCGCGCCTTCATAAAAACGGCTCGGGGCGGAATAGCCCGCTTCATAAATGGCCTCGGTCACGCTCGCCTCCTTCATCAAAGCCTGCGCGGCCGCCCGCGCCTTCAGTCCGCGCGCATAGGCGGCTGGCGTCACCCCGGTCGCGCGTTTGAACAGCCGGTGAAAATGATGCGGCGCATAGCCAACCATCGCGGCCAGCTCGTCGAGCCCCAGCGTCTCCTCCGCTCCTTCTATCAGCACGACCGCACGCGCCACCGCGACCCGGTCTCGCCCGACCTCATCGGGCTTACAGCGCAGACAGGCACGGAAACCCGCTGCCGCCGCCGCCGCGCCGTCGCGATAGAAAACGACATTCTCGCGCTTGGGGTGCCGTGCCGGGCAGCTTGGTTTGCAGTAAATGCCCGTGGTCAGCACCGCGCCAACAAAGCGGCCATCGCTATGCCGATCGCGGGCGATAAAGGCGGCCCAGGCCGAGTCGGGATTGATCGTGTCGCTGTTCATGCCGCCGATATAGCCGCGCCACCGACACGCTCCATCCCGCCGGTTGCGTTCAAAGCGGTAGGGACACCTCTTGATCGTGGCGCACCATCGCAATGATGAGCACCGCCCAGCCAACGCCGAACAGCATTGCTGACAGCAGGAAGGGTGCGCCGGGAAAATACACCCCCTGCGCATCGGCATAGGCCCCGAACACACCCGTCATCAGCGGCGGGCCAACGATCGCTGTCAGGCTAGCGACGCTGGCAATGGCACCCTGCAGTTCGCCCTGCGCGTCTTCGGACACGCGCAGGGTCATCAACTGCTGCATCGCCGGAAAGGCGACACCGGTGCACGCGCCGATCACCATCCCTACCATGATGATCCCCGTGTTGGGGGCGGTCGCGAGAATGAGATAGGATGGAATGCCACAAGCGGCCCCTACCACCGCCACCCGTTGGGCACCGAACCTGTTAACCAATGGCCCAACCGCAAAACCTTGTGCGCCAATAAGCAGGACCCCATAGCACGCGATGGTCAGACCGATCACCAGCGGGCTCCAGCCGAACCGGGCAATCCCCTGAAAACTCCAGACCGCCAGCTGTGATTGTGCTGCCAATTGCATGAACAGAATCGCCACCAGGCAGCCAAGTACCAGCGGCACCCGAGCCATATGCACCATACTGCCGATGGGATTGGCACGCAGCACTGAAAAAGCGCGCCGCCGCTCAGGCGGCAGTGTTTCGCGCAAAACAAACCAGCCAATCAACGCCCCGCCCAGCGCCAGGCCGCTCGCTGCCATGAACGGCACGCGTTCGCCAAACCCGCCAAGCAGACCGCCAATCCCTGGCCCGAGTACAAACCCAGCCGCCCCAACCCCGCCAATCGCGCCAAATGCCCGGCCACGATCCTCGGGCGGCACGATATCGGCAATGCAGCTGTTGGCGGCGGCGAAGGTCGCTCCCATCACGCCCGAAATCGCGCGGCCAACGAACAACCATCCCAGCGTCGGCGCCCAGGCCATCAATGCATAATCGATGCCGAGCGCAAACAATGTTAGCAGCAACACCGGTCGCCGCCCAAACCGGTCGCTGAGGCCACCGATCACGGGCGCGAACAGGAATTGCATCACGGCATAGGCAAAGAGCAACCAGCCGCCGAGCTCCGCAGCACGATCGATTTTGACGCCGGTCAGCGAGATGATCAGCCGCGGCATCACCGGCACGATCAGTCCGATTCCGGCGATATCGAGAAACACGATCATCGCCACCAACGCGAGAATCGAGCGCGGCGATCCTCGCGCCATCATACCCCCTTGTCCATCGTCACAGCAATTGCCGCGGGCCAATCAATCACCCGCCATTCGCCTCAAACAATTCCAGCGTGCGTTCACGCGCCAGATCGGCGCTGGGTTCGTGATAATCCTTGCGCCGGTCCGAGTTGAAACCATGCCCCGCCTCATAGACATGCACCGCCGCGTTGGGCCAATCCTTGGCAATCACCTTTTCAACGCCCTCCATCGGGATGCCGCTATCGTATCGACCGAAATGGAGAATTACGGGGATTTTAGGCTCCTCATCGGCGGCCGCCGGGATCATGCCGCCATAATAGCCCGATGCCGCTGCTAGCCCGTGCATCCGCGTGGCACCGAACCAGCAGATCGATCCACCATAGCAATAGCCAACCATGAACACCGGCCCTTTTGGGGCGAGGATATCGATACAGGTCTGCACGTCGCTTAGGCTGAAGTCGAACGGATGGAGTTCGCGGGCTAGCTGGACCGCGCGGGCGAAATCCTCGCCGGTATAGTCAGCTTCGAAGCCGGGATGTTCGCGATCATAGAGCGCGGGGGCGAGCACCTCATAGCCATCTTGCGCATATTCATCGCACAGCTCGCGGATATGATCTGTCACGCCGAAGATTTCCTGAACCAGCACCAAACCGCCCCGCCGCGCACCGATTGGCTCGACATGATAGACGGCAATCTCAGCGCCATCGGCCATTGCCATTTTTTTCATCTGACCATTCGACATCGCGCCCTCCGCCTGGCTACCCGTAGCAAGCATATTGCCGATGCGTCTTAGCGCAGCAAGGACAAGGCGCCAGCCAAAGAATGATGCGCTCAGACTTTATCGATTACGCTGCCCGAACGTCTGCAATCAGCTTGTTGATCTGCGCCCGGAGCTGATCGACATTGCCCGCAACATCATCGGCGGTGTGCGCCAGATCGCCAGCGGTGCCATGGGCCCGCTCGGCCCGACCGTGTAGCGTTTGCATATTGGTGGCGGCGTTGGCGGTGCCATCCTCCACCTCGGCGATAGCGTGGGCAATGCGCCGCGTCATATCGCGTTGTTGTTCGACCGCATCAGCAACATTGGTTGCTGACTGATCAAGGTCGGCGACCAGCGTATCGATCGATTCGATGGTGGTCAGCACCGTGTCACTCGCTGCACGCACTGCAGTCAGCCGGGACTCGATCTTGCCCGCAGCCGCCTGGGTTTGCCGCGCCAGCCCCTTCACTTCTTCCGCAACAACGGCAAAGCCACGACCTGCGGCCCCAGCCCGCGCTGCCTCTATCGTCGCATTCAGCGCCAGCAAATTCGTCTGGCCAGCAATCACCGCGATAAAATCAAGCACCGAAGCGA
>JAIERC010000326.1 GCA_019747165.1 Sphingomonas sp.
TGAACTTGCGCTGCACCATCGATTCGCGATCATATTTCATATTGTCGCGCAGATAATCGAAGCCGAGCTCGTTATTTGTCGCATAGGTGATGTCAGCATTATAGGCATCGCGGCGCTGCTGATCGGTCAGGTTCGGCACGATCACGCCCGTCGTCATTCCCAAAAAGCGATAGACGTTGCTCATCCACTCCGCATCGCGGGCGGCGAGGTAATCATTAACCGTTACGACATGGACGCCCGTGCCCGGCAAGGCGTTAAGATAAGTGGCGAGCGTCGCCACCAGCGTCTTACCTTCGCCGGTACGCATCTCGGCAATCTCGCCCCGGTGCAGGACGATGCCGCCAACCATCTGCACATCATAATGGCGCTGACCCAGCGTGCGCTTGGCCGCCTCACGGACCGTTGCGAAAGCCTCTGGCAGCAGATCGTCAAGCTTTTCGCCATTGGCGAGCCGCTCGCGAAAGCGCGCGGTCTGCGCACTCAGCGCTGCGTCGTCGAGTGCGGAAATCTGGGGTTCGAACGCGTTGATCTTGGCCACGATCGAGCCAAGCGATTTGACATAACGATCGTTCGACGATCTGAAAATGGACTTGGCAAGGCCACCGAGCATGGGAAATTCCTGTATCTAAGAGCAGTGCGCTCGCCGGGCTTCGCCGGGGCGCCACAAAATTGGCAATTTGAACCCGGCAAGGCCGGATTTGGCGCGCGCGCTATTCGCGACGGCGGGCGAGGTAGAGTGGCGTGACTGGGCGCAGCGTATAGCCCTTACCCGCCGTGACCGATGCCGATATGCTGAGCGTTGGCAACGCCGGGGCAATATGCCGCGCTTGATGCTGTCCTGCCGATTGCGCCGCAGCGGCCGCAATCGCCGCCGGTGCGACGGATTGGTGCAGCCGAACCGCAGGCGTGCTCATCCCGGCGGTAACGCCGGTCAGCGCGCTCAGGAGCGCAGAAAGGATGAGCAGCAGTTCCAATCAAATCGTCCAGTCAATCCGCCAAAAACGGCGTGCGCGCCGCACATAGGCATTCATGGGCGCAACGTCCATCATTCTAACCAACAACACCACTGGTTGGTTCAGTCGATCGACGGCGTCCTTATTCCTGTGTTTTCGCTTCAGCCAGTTCCCAGCGCATCGCCGATGTCCAGCTGCCGGGCATTGGTTTGCCATTACGGTCCAGCGCCGGTTTGAATCGGCCATTGCCGATTAGCTGGCTGCAGGTCGTCGAATCGAGCAGATCGGATCCGCTCGACTGCACGATGTTGCACCCAGTGATACGGCCCGCCGCATCGATATCGAGTGAAAATTCGGTCCGCCCCTCTTCGGCGGCAGCCTTTGCTTCAGCCGGATAGGATTCGGGCGGAAACCAGTCGCCTGGGTTGCCGATCGGCTTCACGCCAACCGCTATCCCAGTATCGACAGGTGGCGCGAGTGCCGCTGGTGCCGCCGGTGCCGCTGTCTTTTTGCTTTGCCCCAATGCTGGCCCAGTAATCGCGATCAGCATCGCCAGCGCGAGGCCAGCCCCCTGACCAGCCCCTTGAATTGTCGTCTTGCCTTCAACCCTACGCACTTTAACACCCCCTGCACCTACAAGTTCACCTTAGGCTGAGAGTCGCCCCATGTCATCCCGCTCGCCACTGGCCCCCGATTGCTTCCCGGATCTGCCCATGATTGCCGGCGCGTCGCTGCGCGTGGCACGGGCAGGGTATAAGGATTGGGGACGCTGCGATCTCACTTTTGCTACGCTTGATCCCGGCACCAGCGTTGCAGGCGTTACCACCACCAGCAAATGCCCGTCGCCCGAAGTCGAATGGTGCCGGGCGGCCTTGGCGCTTGGTCAGGCGCGCGCGTTGGTCGTCAATGCGGGCAATGCCAACGCCTTTACCGGCCACCGGGGACGCGTGGCGGTGGAGGCGATCGCCGCGCGCGTTTCTGCGCATCTGGGGTGCCAGCCCTCTGACGTGTTCATCGCCTCAACCGGCGTAATTGGCACCGCCCTGCCCATCCCCAAGGCCGAAGCCGGGCTTGATGCTGCCTTTATCGCGCCGCCTTGTAGCTGGGAGGACGCCGCCGCTACGATCGGCACGACGGATACTTTTCCCAAAGGCGCAATGACCACTGCGATCGTCGACGGCCGCACCGTTACCCTGGTCGGGATCATCAAGGGATCGGGCATGATCGCGCCCGATATGGCGACGATGCTTGGCTTTATCTTCTCTGATGTGGCCGCTTCCCCCGCCTTTCTTCAATCGGCATTGACCGATGCCAATCGCCGCAGTTTTTCCTGCATCACTGTCGACAGCGATACATCAACCAGCGACACGGTGCTGGCCTTTGCGACGGGCAAGGCTGGCAACGCCCCGCTTGTATCGATCGAATCACCGGGGGCCGATGCTTTTCGGGCCGCAATGGACGATCTCTGCCGGCAGCTCGCGCACCTTGTCGTCCGCGATGGCGAGGGGGCGAGCAAGTTTATCACGATCGATGTAACGGGCGCGGAATCAGACGCGAGTGCGCACCGGATCGCGCTGTCGATCGCCAATTCGCCGCTGGTGAAGACGGCGATCGCCGGCGAAGACGCCAATTGGGGACGGGTTGTGATGGCGGTCGGCAAGGCAGGCGAGCCCGCTGATCGCGATTTGCTCGCCATCCGCTTTGGCACCACGCAGGTTGCGGCCAATGGCCTCGCGGTTGAGGGCTATGACGAGGCCCCGGTTGCCGCGCATCTAAAGGGGCAGGACATCGATATCGGCGTGGACCTGGGTCTTGGCGATGGCCGCGCAACCGTGTGGACCTGCGATCTGACGCATGGCTATATCAGCATCAACGCCGATTACCGGAGCTGACCGCCGTGCTGACGATTTGGGGACGGCTCAATTCACACAACGTCAAAAAAGTCGCCTGGCTCGCTGATGAAATCGGGCTGGACTATGTCCGTCATGATGTTGGCGGCCAATTTGGCATGGACGGTGCCTACCGCGCGCTTAATCCCAACGCCCTGATCCCGACAATTGACGATGATGGCTTTGTCCTTTGGGAATCGAATGCGATTCTGCGCTATCTCGCGGCCCGCTATGCGCCAGCACTCTGGCCAGTTGATCCGGCAGCCCGCGCGATGGCCGATCGGTGGATGGATTGGCAATTCAGCTATGCCGACGCCCAGCGCGATGCCTTCATCAATCTGGTCCGCAAACCGCCGGCAATGCGTGATGCCGACGCCATCGCTCGATCGGCCGCCGCTTGCGCGCGGCAAATGGCGATCCTCAACGATGCACTTTTGATGTCGCCATGGCTTTCCGGGGCGGCCTTTGGCCTGGGAGACATACCGATGGGCGTTTATGCGCATACCTGGTTCGCCCTGGCGATTGATCGCCCGCACCTCAGCGCAGTTGCTGATTGGTATGCCCGATTGACCGTACGGCCGGGCTATGCCCAGCAGGTAATGATTCCGCTGACCTGATTCATGCTACCGTCAATATTTAGGAACCATCATGACTGATCTGATTTTGCACCATTATTCCCGCTCCCCCTATGCTGAACTGGTGCGCCGCGCGCTCGGGATCAAAGGGGCGGCTTGGTGCTCGGTCATCATTCCGAACATGGCCCCCAAACCAGAACTCACGCCGCTTACCGGCGGCTATCGCAAGACCCCGGTGCTGCAGATTGGCGCTGATATCTATTGCGACACTGCGATCGCGATCGACGCGATCGAGGCATTTCAGCCGCAGCCGACGCTTTTCCCCGCGCCGCTAGGGCGGCTGGGTGCGCTGGTGGCGATGCAGGCAGGCGGCGCGACCTTCAGCCAGGCGGTTGGCTCTGCCATGGCGGTGGTTGCCGATCAGATTGACGATGCGTTTTTCGAGGATCGCAAGGCGCTGTTCGGCATGGACCGGGAGCGTATGAAAAAGGCTGCGCCGCACCAGACCGCGCAATTCACTGGCTGGCTGGCCAAGCTTGAAGACGCACTGGCCGATGGGCGCGCGTTTCTCGGCGGCGATGCGCCAGGCTATGCCGATTGCGCGGCCGGCATGAATGTGTGGTTTCAAGGCGGCATGGGGCTGAAGGAAGCGCGGCTCGCCCCCTTCCCGCTCGTTGCTGCCTGGATCGCACGCTGCGACGCGATTGGGCACGGGGAGCGGACTGACATGACCGCGCAGGATGCCTTGGACGTCGCGCTCGCGGCTTCGCCTACTGCCACCGCGCAAATTGACGAGGGCTGTGGCTTTACCGAGGGCCAGGCTGTGGCCATCCGAACCGAGGACCCCGGCGCAGATACCGTGACCGGCACCCTACTTCGCTGCACGGCGCGCGATATCGTTCTGTTGCGCGACGATCCGCGGGTTGGGACGGTTGCCGTCCATTTCCCGCGGATCGGGCAGATATTGCGCGCTACTTAGCCGCAGCTTTTGCCGACGTTTCAAGCGCGCCCTCAAGCCAAGCCTTGAGCTGGCTCTTCGGTGCCGCGCGGCTAAAGCGCGCGACCTCTTCGCCACCCTTGAACAGGACGAGATTGGGAATGGTGCGAATGCCAAAGCGGGTTGCCGCTTCGGGGGCGTCATCCAGATTGGCCTTGGTGATCGTCACCTGATCGGCCAGCTCATCGGAGATCTCCTCCAAGCTCGGCCCGATCACTTTGCAGGGGCCGCACCATTCGGCCCAGAAATCAACGAGTACGGGCTTGTCGGCCTTCAGCACGTCATTGTCGAAACTCGCGTCATCAATCTTCGTCGTTGCCATGATCATAATCTCCTGATGAACAATAGGTAGGCGCAGTGCAGCTTTGCCTCAAGCGTCTGCGACCAAGCTTTGCTCGTCGCCCGGAAAGCGCTGCTTGTGCGCGCGCAGCAAATCGGCAGGCAGCACGAATAGCGAAGGGGCCGATGTATACAACAATGCCGCCTCAATGGAGCGACCGGGAAAGATCACTGCCAACGCATCGACATAGGCGGCCATCTGCCGAAGGTGGTAGGCAGGAACGTTAGCAATGTCGGCTGGCGCGCGCCGCCCGGTCTTGAAATCGATAACGCGCACCAACCGGTCATTGACGAGCAGCCGATCAACCGTGCCCGAGACAACGAAGCCACCCTCGATCACGGCGGCGATCGGCGCTTCTGCAAGCGCCTCTGGCCCGAACAGATCGGCAAAGCGGGGATCCTCCAAGACGCCGCAGGACTGATCGACAATCTCGGCACGAACAGCAGCGTCTGCCACCCCGCCTGCCTTCAGCAGCCAGCGATCTGCCGCAGCGCGGCGATCCTGCGGGGCAACCGCCGGGAGGCGTTCGAACAACGCGTGGATTAGCCGCCCCCGGTCAGCCGCTGCCCGCAACGCCGAACTCGGCGGCGGATCGGCGACCATGTCGGGCCCGAGTGATGACGGGGCCAGCGGGCGCGGCGGCCGCGCCTCGGTCGGGGCCAGCGCGCGCATCCAGGCCGGCAGATCAGTGTCGCTGCCCTGAACCAGCGGCGCGCCTTCCCGTAAATCAACCGGCTTTTGCGGGATCAAGCCGCAGAAATGCCGCTCACCTTCCCCCGGCCCTACCCCCAATGTTGCCAACGCACGATCAGCCGCCGCGTACCAGCTCGCCGCTGGCGGCATGCCCTGCGCGCGCGGCCCCAATGCCCCCGCGATCACCAGCCGTTCCTCCGCTCGGGTCGCCGCGACATAGAAAAGCCGCCAATGTTCCTGGAGTTCGCGCGCCTGCACGTCATCGATATAATCGCCCAGCCGCCCGCTACGCTCGCTGCTACGCGGGCGGAATATCGGGAACGCCTCCTGATCGCCATCCGGTTTCCAATGCAGAATCGATCGCGGCACCAGCCCCGGATCAACAGTTGCATCCGCCAGAATGACCAATGGCGCTTGCAGCCCCTTGGCCCCATGCACCGTCATTACCCGCACCGCATCGAGCGGCGCAGAAGGATCGCGGACAATTTCGATATCACCGCGATCGAACCAATCGAGAAACCCCTGCAACGACGGCGTCCCGAGCGTCTCGAAATCAAGCGCCGCGCTCAGCACTTCCTCGATCGGGTCGCGCGCTTCCTGGCCAAGACGGCGGATCAGCTTGCGGCGACCGTCGAGCGGGCCGGACAACAGCTCTTCGAGCAGCTGATAGGGCGTGGCAATGTCAGCGCGGGCGAGCAGATCGAAGAGCGGTTGTAACAGCGCATCCGAACAGGTCGCGCGTAAATGCCGCCACAGACTGCCGTCTGGCCGGGGCGCGGCGGCCGCAAGCAATTCCGCCTGACTCCACCCGATGAGCGGCGACACCAACAGGTTGGCGAGCGACAAATCGTCATCGGGCTGCAGCGCAAAACGGATCGCGGCCAACAGGTCCTGCACCGCCAGCGGCGCATTCAGCCGCAATCGATCGACACCAGCGACCGGGACCCCCTCGGCATAAAGCCGGGCAACGATCAACGAAGCGAGCTCGCCACGCCGCTTCACCAGGATCATTACGTCTTCGGGCCGTAGCGCCCTGCCCTTGCTTTCCAGAATCAGCGGATTGGCGGGATCGAGCCAGGCCTTAAGCTGGCGCGCAATCTGTTTGGCGAGCGCGCGGGTGGCGTCGTCGATCCATTCTTCCTCGTCAGCCTCGCCGCCCCCGGCAATCGTCGGCGGCCAGAGCGAGACGAGGCCCGGCCCTGCGACTTCGCTGGCATGCGGTTCCAGCGTGCCGACCAGACCCAGACCGGGCGCATCGACAGCGCCGATCGCGGCATCGACAAATTCCAGGATCGGCTTGGTCGACCGGAAACTATGGGTCAGCGACAGCTGATTAAACGCGGTTGCCTCTGCCGATCGGTCCTCGAACAGCGCCTCTGCCTTGTGGAGGAAAAGCTGCTCCGCGGCGGCGAAATAGAGCGGATCGGTGCCCTGAAACCCGAAAATTGCCTGCTTGTAATCGCCCACCACGAAAAGCGTACGGGTGCGCTCGCCATGCGCGCCAAGCCCGGTGAAAAACTCTTCCGCCAGCGCCTTGATGATCTTCCACTGGCGCGGATTGGTGTCCTGCGCCTCATCGACCAGGATATGCTCGGTGTTCTGATCGAGCTTGTAGCGGACCCATTCGCCCATTCCCGGTTGCTCCAGCAGGGCAACGACATGATTGATCAAATCATCGAAATCGACCGCCCCAATCCGGCTTTTGGCGCGTCGATAGGCATCAGCATAAGCGCGTCCGACACCCAGCCCTTTCGCCAACAGATCGCCATAGGCAGCGCGTCTCGCCATCCCCAGAAGCTCGGTGCATCGGCTGCCGATCGCCATGGCCAGTTCGGGATAATCGAAATCGGCATCGAGCAACTTCTTCTGGTATTTTCGCGGCTCGTCTTCTTTGGTGAAGACCACGCCGCGTAAATCGTCGAGCATCGTCGCCCGCTCGGCCGGGGTTGCCGCCAGCCAGCATTCGGCGATGTCGGCCTGATTGCCGCCAGTCTTGGTGTCCCAGGCGCGATTGGCCGCAGCGATGCGGCGAACCGCTTCGGTATCGAATTCGGCATCATCGCAGCTATCGGCGAGAATATCGGTAATATCGCCCGCCGGCAGCCCAAGCGCGCGGCGAATATAGGGAGCGATCCCGCTGGGCAGTGCCGCCATCGCCGCGGGCGCACGGGCGCAAGCGTGAAGGAAATCCGTCGCGCCGCCTTCACCCAACCGCAAACTAAGCGCGCCAATCGCCTCAACTAGCCCGTTCAGACCATCGCGCTCGGCATCGACCAGCAATTCAGCGAGCGTTTCTCGTAGCACCACGGCTTCCTCGCGCGCCTCGATTGGTCGAAACCCCGGTGCGAGCCCGGCTTCGGCGGGGAAACTCGCCAGCAATCCTTGCGAAAAACCGTGGATGGTCTGGATGCGAATGCCGCCGCCCGGCGAATCGAGCAATTTAGCAAACAGCGTCCGCGCCCGTGCCACCATCGCGGGATCAAGATGTGCCTCGCCCAGCGCGAACAAATCCTTGCGCAGCGCGGGTTCGGGCATCCGCACCCAGGCGGCGAGCCTGCTGCTGATCCGCCCGGCCATTTCGGCGGCACCGGCCTTGGTAAAAGTTAGGCACAATATCGCCGCCGGATCAGTGCCGCGCAGTAACAAGCGAAACACGCGCGCTGCCAGCACTTGCGTCTTGCCCGTACCCGCCGACGCGGAGAGCCAGACATGCGCGTCGGGCGCGCTCGCACGGGCCTGATTGCCGAGCAAGCGAGGGAGATTGGCGGGGGTACTTGCGGGGTTAGCGCTGGTCACGGCCATACCATTCGTCGCGCCGCATCAGCTGATCATACTCAGCATAGGGCGCATAATCGGGGGCAAGCTTGGCAGTAAACGGGGCGTCACCAGTCAGCCAATTTTCGGCCGCAGCCATGAAATTATGCGCGGCCAGTCGGGTGAAATCGGCCGTCGGGATCAGGTCGCGCTTGCCATCGGGATCGACTGGCGAGGTGACCTTGCCAAAGCTTTCGCCATATTTGGCAAGCGACCAATATTCGAAACCATCGGCAGTCCCGACGATATCGCCAAAGCCACCCCGTTCAGCGATCAGCCCGAGCAGACCGAGCTGCAAGCTGAACCCCGCGCGCACTGCCGCTGCCGAGGGGGCCTTGCCGGTCTTGTAATCGACAATTGCCAGCCCGCCGCTTGCCGACCGATCGAGCCGATCGGCTGTCCCGCGTAGCGTTACCCCGGCGATGACGATCTCCCCCGTTCGTTCGGCAGCCAGCACCTGCCGACCCTGATCGATCTGTTCGTCCATCTTAGCCGCAATCCAGTCGATCGCCTCGATCAATCGGGGCTGCCACAGCGCGCGCATCATCGGGTGGGTGCGAGCGTCGTTGAGCATGGCATGCGCCCGGTCGCGCAGCTTGTCGGGCGCGCAACCGTCCCGCTTGGCCCAGGCTTCAAGAATGGCATGGACCGCCGTGCCGCGCCACG
The DNA here is from genome assembly GCA_019747165.1 of Sphingomonas sp. GTDB lineage: Bacteria > Pseudomonadota > Alphaproteobacteria > Sphingomonadales > Sphingomonadaceae > Sphingomonas. The sequence continues at coordinate 8,928 of JAIERC010000326.1, forward strand.
CTGCGCTCGGATCGGCATCAACCGGATCCAGCGGCCCCAGCCCCAGCACGCGCCGCGCGTAAAAGGCGAAGGGATCAGCCTTTAACCGGTCAACCTCGGTCACCGAAATGCGTTTCGGGCGAAGCGCAGCCGGGACGACCGGCGCTGGTCGATCAGCGGGTTCGTGGCAGTCAGGGGTATCGATGGCGCGCGCCCAGTTTCCCAGGGGCGTTGCGCGGGCTAGCCCACCTGACATTGCCTCCAACCGCAGCCAAAAGCGCGAGGCGATCGCCGGCGACCGTGCATCGCGGCGCGCGCGGGTCAGCAGCACTTCGGGCGCACCCAGGGCCGCCGCAAGATCATGCGCGGCCATCCCAACGCGGCGATCAAGCGCTGGCAAGCCCAGTTCAATGCGGATACGCGGCGCGAGCCAGGGATCGGGCGCGGGCTGACCCGGCCAGACGCCTTCGTTCAGCCCCCCCAAAATCATCAGATCGGCGGTCTGCAGGCGCGCCTCGATCAGGCCATAAATGGCGAGCCGCGGGTGCCCCCCTTGTGGCGGACGCACCGCGACATCCTCCATCAACGTCCGCAGCAGCGGGGCAAGGCTGTGCGGCTCAACCAGCGCGGGACCGGCGGTGGCCTCTGCTTCGATATCAGCGAGCAATTGGGCGGCAGCCCTGCCCGCGACCCCAGCCCAAAGCGCATCGCCGCACAATGCCTGCGCCGTTTCCCGCAAACCGGCGATGAACTGACCCAGCGGTTGCGGCCCAACCGCAAAAAGGGTCGCGATCGGCTCGAGCAACGCTTGCGCCGTCGGCAACCATGTCGCCGCCGGCCGCCGAATGATCTGCTCGCGACGATCGCCCTCGCTCAGATAGGCCGCAACTCCGTCCAGCCCCGCCGCTGGGCGCGGCCCGCGTAGCGCTAGATCGAGCCGACGAACGCCTTCCAGCCAGGCCAGCCGTTGCTCCCCGGCCCGCACCAGCGGATGTTTGAGCAGCGCCAATAGCGCCAGCGGCGCAAATTGCTGGGCTGCCGCCTCCGCCAGCACGGTCAACAGCGTGCCCGGCGGCAGGATCGAGAGCGGTCGCCCGGCGGTGTCGTCGATTGCAATGCCCCAGCGGGTGCAATGCGCCGCCACGCGCCGGGCCAGCGCACGATCCGGCGTCACCAATGCCGCCGTCTTGCCTGGCGTCTCCAACGCCTCCCGCAGCGCAAGTGCGATTGCCTGCGCCTCTTCCGCCGGCGTACCCAGCAAGGCCGCACGGACGTCGCTTAAGCGCCGCTCTTCGGCGGGCAGCATCGTCCATTTTCCCGTGAATTCGGCGGGTGCCAGCGCATTGGCAATGGCCCGGCCCCGTGCCGCTGTCGAATCATGGCCACCACCCTCGCGCCAGGTGACAACCTCGCCACGATTGACCCCCATTCGGTCGAGCAGCAGCTTCAGCTGAAATTGCGGATGCGTTTCGATTGATCGCCGCCGCACGCCCGTCACTGGATCGGGTGCATGCGGGCCAAGTGCCTGCCATTCGGCCTCATCCATCTCCGTGGCCAGGCCCGGAAACACGACCAGCCCCTGCGGTAAATCGCTGACCACGCGCAGCAACCTGGCGATGGCAGGGGCTGCTGTCGTAATCCCAGCCGCACAAACGAAACCGGACGGTGGTGTGTTCGCCCATCGCGCACCAAGTCGCTGCAACAAACGTGCGCGGCGTTCGGCGAGGTCTATCCGCCCCAATCGCGCCAGTTCCTGGGGCCAACGATCAAGCACCACCCCGAACATCGCCAGCGCCCGTTGCCAATGATCGGAGAGGTCTTGGGTGAGATCCAGACTGCGCAGCCGCGCTGGCGCCACTTCCTCGACCAATAACTGATCAAGCGTGCGGGCCAATTCCCCAGCAAGGCGCACCGCCTCCGCCGCGTCGATCGGTGTCCCGGCGCGGGCGCGTTCCTCGCTCACCAGCCGCGCCAGGATCATCAGCCGCGCCAGCGGCGCGATGGCCGGCGACACGGGATCGGCATCGTCGGCGGGATCAATCGCCACATCTGCTGCTTCACTGCCATCGGCATCGCCGATCGCCACCAGTCTCGGCAGCAACAGTCCAC
>JAIERC010000165.1 GCA_019747165.1 Sphingomonas sp.
CCGAAGGCGATCGTGGCGATCAGGCAACGGTAACCGCTGAAGCCGCTGACGCCGCCGCTGGCGATACCGCAGAGGCAATTACGCCTGCGGACGCTGGCGCACTGGCAAGTGACGAAGGCGAGTCTCCCAAGCGCGCGCGCCGTCGTCCGCGTGCCAAGGCCCCTGCCCTGCCCGAGACGACCGAAGCACCGACAGCGGCCAGCGACGGCGTCGACGACGCCGCGCCCGAGGCCGAGGCCGAGGCCGAGGCCGGGGCCGAGGCTACCGCCAAGCCGAAACGCGCACGGCGGAGCAAGGCAGCGCCCGTGGAAGCCCCCGCCGAAACGGGGACCGAAACCGGAGCAACAGACGTGCTTTCCGCTGACGCCGATGCACCAGCCAAGCCGAAGCGCCGGGCGGCTGCCAAGGATGCACCCAAGGCCAAAGCCAAGACTGCCCCGACAGCCAAGGCACCTGCCGAGGCCGAGCCCAAGGCCCCATCAAAGAGCAAGGCAAAGGCCAAGGCACCGGCAGAGGCCGATCGCCCGGCAGAAGTGGTAGCAGAACCGGCAGCGCCAGAACCCGCAGCGGCAGCAGAATCCGCGCCCACGCTTGAAACGGCCAATGGCAGCGAACCCGCGGCCGAAGGTCCCGTGCGTCGCGGCTGGTGGCAGCGCACATTTGGGGCCTGACCGATCCATCCACCACGTGAACGCTTTCGAGCGTTCACGTGGTGGCCTGGCACGGCGTTACCGTTGAATAATCGGCAAAACTGGCAGATACCGGGCAGATGAGAAAAATCATCGCTGCGCTTGCGCTTCCGCTGCTGATTCTAGCGCAGCCCGCCCGTGCGCAATCGATTCTGCGCGATGCAGAGACCGAGGCGCTGTTCGCTGACATGACCAAGCCGCTGATCATCGCAGCGGGACTCAATCCGCGCGATGTCCACGTCGTGCTGGTCAACGATCCGTCGATCAACGCCTTCGTCGCGGGCGGGCAAACCGTCTATATCCATTCCGGCACGATCCAGAGTGCCGATACCGCCAACGAAATCCAGGGCGTGATCGCGCATGAAATTGGCCATATCGCCGGAGGGCACGTACCGCTCGGTGATCGCGCGTACCAGCCAGCGCTGGGCATCCAGATCGTCAGCCTCGTGCTCGGGATTGCCGCCGCAGCCGCTGGGTCAGCTGAGGGCGCGGCGGGCATCCTGGCGGCGGGGCAGCAGGCGGCGCTTGGCAATTACTTGGCCTTCTCGCGCGAACAAGAGGCATCGACCGATGCGGCCGGCGCAAAATATCTGAATGCCTCTGGCATCACCGGGCGCGGCTATCTCTCGTTCTTCGGCAAGCTGCAGCGGCTAGAGGCGCGGTACAACATCACCCGCGCCGTTACGTTCGCGCTCGACCATCCGGTATCTGGTGACCGCATCGCCAATCTGACTGAGACGCTGCGCTCGTCGCCGGCCTGGGACCGCCCGCCCGATCCGGCGCTCCAGGAACGTTTCCGCCGCGTAAAGGCGAAGCTGGCCGGCTTTGTCGATGAACCAAAGCAGACGCTGAATGCCTATCCAGCGAGCGACCAGAGCGTCTATGCGCATTATGCCCGCGCTTATGCCTATCATAAAAGCGGCTATCCCGAAAAAGCCAATGCCGAAGCCGATGCCTTGATCGCGGTTGCACCGCATGATCCCTATTTCCTGGAGATCAAGGGCCAGATCTTGCTTGAATCGGGAGAGCCGGCCGCCGCGTTGATCCCCCTGCGCGAAGCGACCGAAATCACCAATTATCAACCGTTGATCGCCACCACCTTTGGCCATGCGCTGATCGCCACGGAAGACAAAACCAATATCGCCGAGGCAGAAAAGGTGCTGCGCCAAGCGGTGGCACGCGATTACGAAAACCCCTTTGCTTGGTTTCAGCTTGGCACGGTTTATGAGCTGAAAGGCGATCGTGCCCGATCATTGCTGGCCACCGCCGAACGGGCCAGCCTAACTGGCGACGCCCGCACCGCAGCCTTTAGCGCGCGGGCGGCCATGATTGGCCTGACCCAAAACAGCGTCGACTGGATTCGGGCGCAGGATATTGCCCTGACCGCGCAAAATGCACTTGATGATTCGCGCAAAGGGGGCCGCCGATAGTGAGCCAGTTTACGATGATTTCTGGCAATCGCTGGCTGTTGCTTGGCGTGGCGGCGCTATCGGCCTTGATCGGTGCCGGGGCAGTGGCCGGGGTGAACCACCTGTCGGGCAGTACGCTGGCCACACCGCAGCGCGCGGCGATGGAGCGCGTGGTACATGATTATGTGCTCGCCCATCCGGAAATCATTCCCGAAGCGATGGCGCTGATGCGCGACCGCGAAACGGGCCGCGGAATCGCCGCCAATCGTGAGGCGATCCTCACCCCGTTTGGCAATGCCTGGGTCGGCAATCCCAAAGGCGATGTCACGCTGGTCGAATATTTCGATTATAATTGTGGCTATTGCCGATCGAGCTTGCCCACCATCACCAAGCTGGTCGCGAGCGACCCCAATGTGCGGATTATCTTTCGCGAGCTACCGATCCTGTCGGCCGAAAGCCGTAGCGCCGCGCGGCTGAGCCTGGTCGCCGCCGAACGTGGCCGCTTCTCGCAATTTCATGAAGCGCTCTACGCAGGCGGCCCCATCTCCGACACGTCAGTGGCCCGCGCGATGCAGGCAGCGGGGCTCGATCCGCAACTGGTGCAACAGGCGGTGAACAACCCCCGCATTGATGCCGAGATTGACAGCAATCTGCGGGTCGCTCAACAGCTGGGGATGACGGGCACGCCATCCTGGGTGATTGGCGACCATGTCGTTTCGGCAGCACTGCCGATCGAGGAACTGCAGCGGCTGATCGCCAAGCAACGCGCCAAGAGCTGACCAGACTTTCTACCAGGCGATTGTCCAGAGCGATTGTACGGGGCGCCCGCCCGCCTTATCTCTTCGCCATCATCAAACCGGGGCAATCATGACCGCAATTCTGGCCGTTTCGGGCCTGACCAAGACCTATGCGTCGGGGCTGACCGCGCTGGACCATGTCGACCTGACGATTGCCAAGGGGGAGATCTTCGCATTGCTTGGCCCCAATGGCGCAGGCAAGACGACGTTGATAAGCATCATTTGCGGGCTGGTAACGCCGAGCGGTGGCAGCGTCACCGTTGCGGGGCATGACATCCAGAAAAACTACCGCGCCGCGCGCTACCGCATCGGGCTCGTCCCGCAGGAACTGTCGACCGACGCGTTCGAAACAGTGATGGCCACCGTCAGCTTTTCGCGCGGGCTGTTCGGCCGGCCGCGCGACCCGGCGGTGATCGAACGCATCCTGCGCGACCTCTCGCTATGGGAAAAGCGTAACAGCAAGATCATGGAGCTGTCGGGGGGCATGAAGCGGCGCGTGCTGATTGCCAAGGCACTCAGCCATGAACCTGACATCCTGTTCCTGGACGAGCCGACCGCAGGCGTCGATGTCGAGCTGCGCCGCGATATGTGGGCGCTGGTCCGCCGCCTGCGCGAACGCGGCACCACCATCATCTTGACGACGCACTATATCGAAGAGGCCGAGGAAATGGCCGACCGGGTCGGCGTGATCCTGAAGGGCAAGCTGATCCTGGTCGAGGACAAGACAACGCTGATGCAAAAGCTCGGCAAGAAGACGCTGACGATCAACCTCGCCGAGCCGCTCAGCGCCGTGCCGCTTGAACTCGCGCAGTGGGAGCCGACGCTCAAGGCCGAGGGCAATGAGCTGGAATATGTGTTTGAGGCGAACAGTGAGCATACCGGCATCCCCTCGCTGCTGCGCGCGATGGGCGATCTCGGCATCGGCTTCAAGGACTTGAACACCGCGCAAAGCTCGCTGGAGGATATCTTTGTCGGCCTGGTGCATGAAGGGGGAGCCGCACAATGACCGGCATGAACTGGCACGGCATTGCCGCCATTTATCGCTTTGAACTCGCGCGCTTTGGCCGCACCATCGCAACCAGCCTGCTGACGCCGGTGATCACCACGTCGCTTTACTTCATCGTCTTCGGCTCGGCGATCGGCTCGAAGATCACGACGGTGGACGGCGTGCCGTACGGCGCGTTCATCGTCCCCGGCCTCATCATGCTGTCGATGCTGACCGAGGGGATCGGCAATGCGAGCTTTGGCATCTACATGCCGAAATGGTCGGGCACGATCTATGAATTGCTCTCTGCGCCGATCTCCCCGTTTGAAACGGTGCTCGCCTATGTCGGCGCGGCGGCGACCAAGTCGATGATCCTGGGGCTGGTGATCTTCGCCACCGCGCACCTGTTCGTGGCACTCCCGATCGCGCATCCGGTGGCGATGGTGGGCTTCATGCTGCTCACCGCGGTCACCTTTTGCCTGTTCGGCTTCGTGCTGGGCATCTGGGCGAAGAGCTTCGAGCAATTGCAGATTGTGCCGCTGCTGGTGGTGACCCCGCTGACCTTCCTGGGCGGCACCTTCTACTCGATCAAGATGCTGCCGCCCGCGTGGCAGACGGTGACGCTGTTCAACCCGATCGTGTACCTCATCAGCGGCTTCCGCTGGACCTTCTTCGGCCAGGGCGATGTTGGGATCGAGTGGAGCTTGGTCGCGATTGGCGGGTTTTTAGGCGTCTCGCTGGCGACGATCGCATGGATTTTCCGGACGGGGTATCGGTTGAAGAGTTGAGGGTGGGTAAGCTTACAGCTGCTCAATGACCACCGCGCCGACTTCGCTCCGCCGGAACATCGGCAGGACTAGCGCTGCAATCCTGGCCGGAGCGGCGGCGTGAAATCGGCTTGCCGCCATCTTGGCTGGGCAGGCTCCTCCGGGTTCGGCAGTGCAAAGCTGACATAGCCGAAAAATGTCGCGATGAGCCGCTCGCGCGCATCAAGAATCGTCGTACGCCCATGCATGAAGCGCGTATTATCAAGCATTAGGACGTCGCCAGCTTCCCAAACGACAGGGACGGTCAGCGAATCCCCCACCGCCTTGATCGTCTGCAGCCATGCCTCCGGCACTGGCGAACCATCATCAAGGACGGGAAAATTGGGCAGGTTTTTGCTAAACCGCGCGAAGAGCAGGAAATTGCCAAACGCCGGTTCGTCGATAAACATCGGCTTATGCAACACCGGCCGCGTGAACATCCGCACGACTTGCTCGCCGGACCGCCTGAAAAAATACGGGCAGGTCGAAGGCGGCGCCGCGAGCAGGGCATCGCTCGGCTTCGGATCACCAAGCCAAAATTCAAGCAGTTCCGGCCAGCACTCCATCTTGTAGAGCAGTCGCCGCGGTACCAGCGCGCTTCGCAGTGCCTCTGGAAGCGCGCGAACCAGCGCGACACCATCGCAGATCGTCGTCGCCCCACCACGCGACGGCGGAGAAAAGCACGCGAAAAGAGCCGCGTCGGGCTTCCACGGCTCGCGTGACAATTCGGGGTGGAGCGAGAAGGCTAGGGTGCCGCAATTGACGGTCTGGATTTTCGCTGCCGCATCGATCGGGCGTCGTCCCAGGCTGTTGTTGATCACCGAGGTCGGGCAGAAGCGCCTAGCGAAGGCAGAAAACTGCGCAATATCCGCCCCGAAACCGCGCAATAAAAGCGCACCGTGCTGCTTGTACAGATCAATGATCTGCGTCGGATCAAGGTCTAGCAACCCGCGTTCGCGGTCAGCTTGCATCAGAACCTGCGGACGATTCGCTTCGGGTAAATGAATGATAGGCATTGTCTTGTGAGTATAGCCGAAATATAAGTAATAGGCCATATTCGATCGCTATGATGCCGACTCGCAACGACCTTTTCTACTCCCCAGATCACTATTTTTATGCCTTCGACGGTGATACGGCGGTGTTTGTGTCGATGGACCGTGCAGCTTATCATCGCTCGATCTTCCTCGATAACCGCATTTCGCAGGCAGCGAGCGGAACGCTGCGCGTTCCGATCGCGATGTTGACCGATGCCCTGCATGCCCCTGCGCCAACTGGCTGGATCTTCCATATCGCCCATTGTGGGTCCACCTTGCTGGCGCGCGCTTTGGACGATTTCTCGGGCAATCTTATTTTGCGCGAGCCGTTGACGCTTCGTCAGGCAGCGCTAGCCCAAGCACCAGAGCAGCTTGCGGTGGCCAAGGCGATGGTCTCGAAACGCTACCGTCAGGATGCCCCGACAATCATCAAGGCCAATGTCCCGGTAAATTTCGCACTTCCCACGCTCGCAGCTCTCGATCCAGAAGCCCGCGCGATCCTGCTGTATCTGCCGCTGCGCGACTATTGCCTAGCAATTCTGCGCAGCAAGGGTCTCCGCACATGGATACGGAGTGTGACCACCGCGCTCGCACCGTGGCTCGGTGATCTCTCGCAAACGACAGATGCAGAACGCGCCGCCGCGTTGTGGCTGGCGCAAATGCGGCTGTTTTCGGCAACCGCAGCGCTGATGCCGCATGCGCGTAGCCTAGATGCCGAGCTGTTCTACGCACAACCGGTACAGACCATAATGTCGGTAGCCGAGCATCTCGGCGTCACCTTTACTCGACCGTTCGTCGAGGCGATCGTCGCCGGACCGCTGTTTTCAACCCATTCGAAAGATCCCAGCGTGCGGTTCAACAATGATCAGCGGCTGAAACGCCGCGCTTTGATGGCAATCAGCCTCGCCGATGAGATCGGTGCTGCGGAGCGCTGGGTCGAACGCCGCGCGGCGCATGCCGATCAAGCGCTCGCAGCGCTTGCCGCGATCAGGCTAATCGACTGAGCGCGCAGGGCAGCGGGACCCCGGGTCAAGCCCCGGGTGACGAGGATTGTTGGCTTTACTTTACCACCGGCAACACCACCGCTGACCCAGCACACACTTTCTGCTCCGCCTTCACATACTCCTCCGGCTTCGCGCGCGAAATGTTGGGAACGAAGGTCTGCGGGTTGCGGTCAATGACCGGGAACCAGCTCGACTGGATTTGCACCATGATGCGGTGGCCTTTTTTGAAAACATGGTCGTGGTCGCGTAAGGGGACATCCCATTTCGTCACTTGCCCCGGCACCAGCGGCTTTGGATCGATCTCGCTCGTCAGGAAACGGCCGCGCCGGACCTCCATTGCGATTGGCCATTGATAGCCGTTGAGCTGGCGCGGATAGGCGCCGAGTGGCTTTGATCCATCGAATTTTTCGTAATCATTGGGCAGCACGTCGATCAGCTTTACCACGAAATCGCTGTCGGTGCCGCTGGTCGAGGCCATCAGCTCGGCGGCGATCTTGCCGGTGACGGTCAGGTCGGCATCCAAGGGTGCGGAGACATAGCTCAGCACGTCGGGCCGATGATCGACGAAGCGTTGATCGGCCGCCTCCCACCAGCGCCATTCGGCACGCGGGTAGGTTGACGAGATCGGGCGCTCGCGGAACGGCACTGGGTTGGCGGGATCGGAAACATAGCTGCGGCACGCCTCCCCGGCCGCCGGCTTGTCGAAGCTCAGGCTGCCATCGGTGTGGAGATACAGGCTGGTCTCGGTCGCCAATTTGGGCGGCCAGCTCGCATATGTTTTCCAGACATTCGATCCTGATTGCAGAATGCGCGCCTCATAAGCGGGCTTCTCGCCCACGCCGTGCAGCCAATAGCGGAAGAACGGCGTCTGGATTTCGTCACGGAATTCCACGCCCGTGTCGCGGCCAAGCGGGATGTTGCCGAGCATGTCCATTTTGCCCTGCCACGTGCCATGCGCCCAGGGGCCCGCGACCATCACATTCAGGTGATCCGGGTCATTCTCCTCCTGCTTGGCATAGATTTGCCAGCTGCCCCACGGGTCTTCCTGGTCCCAGAACCCCGCGACATTCAATGTCGGCACCGTCGTCTTGCCGAGCGCCTTGTGCCAGTTCTGGTCGGTGTAAAAGCTATCATGATTGGGGTGGTCGAACAGCGAGGTCGCCATCGGCACCTTGCCGGCCCAGATCTTGTCGAGATTGGCGGCTGCGCCAAGCTTCAGGAAATAATCATAGGTATCGACGCCGCCATAATCGAAATCCGCACCATCATCCTTGGTCAGTTGGAGCGAGGATACCCAGTCGGCAACATAGCTCAGCCGCAGCGCGCCGTTGCGGTGGAGGTCATCATTGCTCCAATAATCGATCCACGCCGCTTGCGGGGAGACGGCTTTCAGCGCCGGATGCGGATGAACCAGCGCGACCGCCGCCGCAAAGCCCGGATAGGAGACACCCCACATCCCGACCCGGCCATTGTTCGGCTTCACATTCTTCACCAGCCAGGCGATCGAATCATAGGCATCGGTTGCCTCATCAACGATCTTCGGATGGCCCGGATGGACCGCCGTCGACAGGGTAAATTTCCCATCCGAGCCGAACCGCCCGCGCATCGACTGGAACACAAAGATATAGCCGTCCTTGACCAGCCCTTTCCAGCTACCCGGCACCTGGGGTGGCGCGCCTTGCGGGATGCCATAGGGGGTGCGCTGGAACAGGATCGGCAGCGGACCCTTTTGGTCGCGGGGGCGCAGAATAACGGTTTCCATCTTCGCCCCGTCGCGCATCGGCACCATCACCTTTTCAAAAGTGAAAGGGGCTACGGGTGCGGGTGATGCGGCGGGCGCGGTTTGTGGGCGGGCCTGAAGCGCGATCGGTGCCGTTGCCGCCAGCAACAGACCGATGATCAAAGCAATTTTGCGCATCGTTGCAATCCCTAGCTGATGTTGTCCAAGGCTATCGAGGCAGGCGGCTTGGCGCAATCGCTCGCTGGTAGGCAGGTATGATCAATCATTCTTCAACCCCTCCCCTAAAGTGGAGGGGCTTGGTCCACGCCCGCGTCAATCCAGCCGGTGCTCGCCCTTTACCCAGCGCACCGTGCCCGAGCTTGAGCGCATCACCACGCTGTCGGTGGTCATCTTGCCCTTCATCCGCTTCACGCCCGCGAGCAGCGATCCGTCGGTGACGCCGGTCGCCGCGAAGATGCAGTCGCCCTTGGCCAGTTCCTTCAGGTCATATTGCTTGTCGAGATCCTTGATGCCCCATTTGGCGGCGCGGGCGCGTTCGTCGTCGTTGCGGAACACCAGCCGGCCCTTGAACTGCCCGCCGACGCAGCGCAGCGCCGCTGCCGCCAGCACGCCTTCCGGCGCCCCCCCCTGGCCGATATAAATGTCAATATGCGTATCGGGATTGGTCGTCGCGATTACACCGGCGACGTCGCCATCGGGGATCAGCACGATGCCGCAGCCGATCTTGCGCAGCTCAGCGATCAGCTTTTCATGGCGAGGGCGATCGAGCACGCACGCCACGATGTCGCGCGGTTTGACGCCCTTGGCCTTGGCGATTGCTTTCACATTTTCGGTTGGCGTCTTGTCGAGGTCGATAATGTCCTTCGGGTAACCGGGGCCGACCGCGATCTTATCCATATAGACATCGGGCGCGTTGAGCAGGCAGCCCTCTTCCGCAATGGCCAGCACCGCAAGCGAATTGGGGCCCGCTTTGGCGGTGATCGTGGTGCCTTCGAGCGGATCGAGCGCGATGTCGATCTTTGGCCCTTTGCCAATCGCCGAGCCGACCTTTTCACCGATATAGAGCATCGGCGCTTCGTCGCGTTCGCCTTCACCGATCACGACGGTGCCGTCCATATACAGTTCGTTCAGTGCAGCGCGCATTGCCTCGACAGCAGCGGCATCGGCGGCTTTCTCGTCACCGCGCCCGACCAGCTTTGCGGCGGCCACAGCGGCGGCTTCGGTAACGCGCACCATTTCCAGCACAAGAACGCGGTCCAGGACTTTGCTTGCCTTTGGCATCAGTCTTTCCTTGATTGGGTTATGGGCCTTGTTGAGGTTAGGGGCCTTGATGGGGTTATAGGGTGGCGGATAGGCTGCGGGTGCGGGATTGTCGAGCGCGCGTCGCGACGGATCAAGGCTTGGCCGGTGCCGTTTTGGGTGGCGTGATTTCGAACAGCACGGGCCATAATTTGCCGGTCACGAACAACCGACGATGATCGGCATCCCAGGCAATGCCATTGGGGACGGCATTGGGGTCTGTCGGGTTGACCGATCGCGTGAGCGCAGACAGATCAATCGCCGCGATCACCTTGCCGCTGACCGGATCGATCCGGACGATATAATTGGTCTGCCAGATATTGGCGAGAATCTCGCCCTCGACATATTCGATCTCGTTGATCTTGGCGAGCGGGCGGCCGTTGAGCGTGACGCGGAGCCGGCGCTTTTCCTTCAGCGTGACGGGGTCAAGAAAGCGCAGCTCCGGCGTGCCATCCGACATGATGATCGCCTTGCCGTCGCTCGTCAGCGCCCAGCCCTCGCCGGGATAAGCAAATTTGCCGATTTTCCGAAAGCCATCCAGCGTCCAGCGAAAGCCCGTCTGGTGCTGCCAGGTCAGGCTGATGATCTGCTTGCCCCAGGCGATAATCCCTTCGCCAAAATAGGGGGCGGGCACGATCACGTCGCGGACGACCTTGCCTGTCTCAAGCGTGACTTTGCGGATCGAGGAATGACCAACCTGGCCAGTGCTTTCGTACAGAAAGCCGTCCTGAAAGAACAAGCCCTCCGTAAAGGCAGTGCTGTCATGCGGATAAACGCGGACAATTTGCGCGGCGTCCGCGGGCACGCGCTGTTGCTGATCGTCCGCGCCGATCAGCAACAGCGCCGCCAAACCGGCCAGCCCCGCAAAGGCCAGCCTGGAAAAGGCCAGCCGCGCCGTCAATCGCGCAGCAATTCGTTGATGCTGGTCTTTGACCGCGTTTGCGCATCGACCTGCTTAACGATTACCGCGCAATATAGCGCGGGCTTGCCGTCCCCACCGCCGATGCTGCCCGGCACCACCACGGCATAGGGCGGCACGACGCCGCGGTGCACTTCGCCGGTGGCGCGATCGATGATCTTGGTCGATGCACCAAGATAGACGCCCATTGACAGCACAGCCCCCTCACCCACCCGCACGCCTTCAGCAACCTCGGCGCGCGCGCCGATAAAGGCGCCGTCGCCGATGATCACCGGATCAGCCTGAAGCGGTTCGAGCACGCCGCCAATCCCGGCGCCGCCCGACAAATGGACAT
>JAIERC010000458.1 GCA_019747165.1 Sphingomonas sp.
AGGGGCCGGGGCGGCTCCACCGGCTGGCGGCGGCGGCCGATGCGGCGATGGCCACCGTGCCGCGCGATCTGCCGGGATGGCGGATCGCCAGCCTGGTGCTGCTGCGCAGCCGGATCGTGCGCGACGGGCCGGGGGCGTGGACGGCGCTGGTGGAACACCGGGTGCGGATCATCGAGGCGGATTGAGGAGAGACGGCAATGGCAGCGGAAAAAGGAAGCGCCTTCCTGTTGAAGGTGGGCAATGGCGGGTCGCCGATCAGCTATGCGACGATCGCCGGACTGCGCACGACGCAACTGTCGGTCAATGGCGAGGCGGTGGCGATCACCTCGAAGGATTCGGGCGGGTGGCGCGAATTGCTGTCGGGCGCGGGCGTGCGCAGCGTGAGCGTGTCGGGCGCTGGTGTCTTTACCGGATCGGTTGCCGAAAACCGGGTCAAGACCAATGCGCTGAGCGGGGTGATCGACGATTATCGGCTGAGCTTTGAGAGCGGCGAGACGATGACCGGCCGCTTCCTGGTGACGCGGCTCGACTATGCCGGCGATTATAATGGAGAGCGCAGTTACACGCTGAGCCTGGAAAGCTCAGGCGCGGTGGTGAGCGCGTGACGGCGGCCAATCCGGCGCGCGGCGAGGCGGTGTTGCGGATTGGTGGTGCAGCGCTGGTGCTGCGACCGAGCTTTGCCGCTTTGGTCGCCGCTGAACAGGAATTGGGGCCGCTGTTCGCGCTGGTCGAACGCGCTGCCGAGGCGCGGCTGGGAATTGGCGAGATGGTGGCGCTGTTCTGGCATTGCCTGGCCGAGACCCCGGACGGGATGACGCGCGAGATGCTTGGCGAGGGCGTGGTGATGGCGGGCCTTGCCGAGGCGACGCCCGCGCTGCGCGTGCTGCTCGGGCAGATTCTGGCAGGCCGATGAGCTTTACCGAAGCGGCGGCGCGGCTGGCCGGTGTGGCCGGCGCGCTGCTCGGCTGGTCGCCCGACCAGTTCTGGTCCGCGACGCCGGTCGAGTTGGGCGTGGTGATCGCCGCATTGGCGGGCGAGGCGGTGCCGCCGCCGAGCCGCGATGAACTGGCGCGATTGATGGAGGCTTTTCCCGATGGATGAGGAAATCGACCGGCTAGTGGTGCGCGTGCGCGCCGACACCAGCGGCTTTGCGCGCGATATCGAGGAGATTCGCGGGACGCTGACCGGGCCGCTGCAACGCGGTGCCGAGTCGGCCGGGCGCGGCATTGAGGCAGCGCTGTTGCGCGCGGTGCGGACCGGCAAGCTGGGTTTCGAGGATCTGAAGCAGCTGGCGCTGTCAGTGCTGGGTGAGATTGCGGCGAGCGCGATCCGGGGTGGGTTAGATGCGATCCTGGGGCGCGGCGGTGGGGTGGGCGGGATTTTCGGACCGGTGATCAGTGGCCCGCGCCAGGTTCCGCCCGGGCTTGGCTTACCGGGGCGCGCAACCGGCGGGCCGGTATCGCCTGGACGCGCCTATCTGATCGGCGAGCGTGGGCCGGAATATTTCGTGCCGACGACAAGTGGTCGTGTCGAAACACGGGGCGGTGGTGGGCGCGATGTGCGGGTGGCGATCACCATCAATGCCGGCGGCGGCGATGGCCCGCAGGCGCTGGCGCGATCGAGCCGCCAAGTGGCGCGCGCGGTGCGGGCGGCGATTGAGGGGGCGGAAAGCTGATGGGCCATTGGCTGGCGACCGAGCGGACGGTGCAGCGCGCAGACGTGATCTCGCGCTTCGATCCGCGCTTTTGGACGGTCAATTTTCCGCGCCCGATGATGGCGAGCGTGGTGACCACCGCCCCGGATGCGCTGCGTGTCGATGCGGTATTCTACCGCGCCGATGATCTCGCCGGGCTGATCTGGGCGAGCGAGGACAGCATCGATCACCCGCTCCTGCGTTATGAAACGGCGCGTGATTATCGTGGTTGTACGCTCAACTTTCATTGGCGATCAGCGGGGGTGATGCCGCTTGATGCGGTCAACGGCCCGACCTTGACGATCGAGGGTCGCGATGCCGCCGGCACGCCGCGCGCCTGGTATGTGCGGTTGTGGAACTATGCCGAGGGTGCACCCCAGGACGCGCAGATCGCGATTGACTTTGCCGCGCTGGACGGCGGGTTTCTGCTGCCTGGCGAGGCGGATCCAGTCTGGGCAGGGGATGTCGACCGGCTGTTCGTCTCGATGGTTGCGCCGGGCTATACTGGCAGCGATGCGTTGCTGGCGACCCCCGCCGAGGGCTGGGTTGAACTGAGCGCGATACGCGTCGACGGGCCAGGCACGGTGCTGACGATTGGCGAGGTGGTGGTGCCCGAACACGGGCTGGGCATCGCCAGCGGCTATGACGACAGCTATAACCTCACACCAGCGCGGCTGCTGCGGAGTGCGCTGTTGCTCGGCTATCGCGGCAGCATCATTCATTATGTCGGAATGAGCCATTATTTCCGGCTCGAGCCCAATTCTGGCGGCCTTTATGTCAGCCTGGCCGGTGGGGTGCTGAATGTAGCGGCAGCGGCCTGGCACCGCGATTTCGCTGAACAGGCCAAGGCGCTGGGCTTCGATATTATCTGGTCGCTGAGTTACGAACTGTTCGACGCGCATTGCTGGGGTGATTGGAAGCAGCGCGCCGATGACGGCAGCCCGGCACTGACTGGATGGGTGCCGCCATCAACCTTGTTATCGCCCGCGCATGACGGGGCGATGGGCTATCTGCGCGCGGTGGCGCAGGTCTTTATCGGGCTGGGCGTTTCGGCGGGGCTGGCTCCGCAATTTCAGATCGGCGAGCCATGGTGGTGGGTGCTGCCGGACGGGCGACCCTGCCTTTATGACGACGCTGCGCGGGCGGTGTGGGGCGACGCGCCGCCCGCGATCAATCTGCGCGAGACCATGAACCCGGCGCAGATCGCGCTGCTGGACCAGGCGGGCGCGCTACTGGCGGCATCGACGACGGCCTTGACGGCGGCGGTGCGCGCGGTGGCGCCGGACTGTACGATGCATTTGCTTGCTTATCTGCCCAGCGTGCTCGACCCCGAGGCACCCGAAGTCGCGCGATTGAACCTGCCGACCGGCTGGGCGCGGCCCGCCTTCGATGTGCTGCAGCTTGAGGATTATGACTGGGTGACCAGCGGCAACAGCGCCGCGACGGCGCGCGGGCTGGTAAAAGCGACCGCCCGGCTCGGTTATCCGATCGCGGCGCAGCATTATCTGTCTGGCTTTGTCCTGCGCCCTGAAGACTCAGGCGACTGGCGTGCGATCGCAGCGGCGGCCGACGTGGCGCGGGCCCGCGGCACGGCGCGCGTGTTTCTGTGGGCGCTGCCGCAGGTGCTGCGCGACGGGCTGGTTCATTTCGATGCAGGAGAGGCGGCGGTGGAGGCTTTTGACGATGTGTTGTTCCCGCTTGCGCTGGGCCGCGAGGCGGAAGTGACGCCCCAGTTCGCGACCGCGATTGTGACCAGCGCGGGCGGACACGAAACGCGCAATGCGCGCTGGAGCGCGGCGCGGACCCGCTATGATGTTGGGCCCGGCGTCCGGTCAGAAGCGGATATTGCAGCGTTGCTGGATTTTTTCCGCGGGCGCATGGGGCCGGCGCGCGGGTTTCGACTGCGCGATCCTTTCGACTTTCAGTCCGGCGATGGCGCGCCCGCGCCTGGCGACCAGCGGATCGGTACCGGCGATGGCAGCACCAGCCGCTTTGCGTTGATCAAGCGTTACGCGGCGAGCGAACGGCGGATCACGCGACCCGTGGCAGGAAGTGTGCGGGTGGCGGTGGGCGGGGTCGAAACCAGCGGCTTCACGGTCGAGGATGGCGGCTGGGTGGTGCTCGACGTGGCGCCTGGGGCGGGACTGGCGGTGACGGCGGGGTTCAGCTTCGACGTGGCGGTGCGCTTTGCCGAGGATATGCTGAGCGTCAACCGCGCGACCTTTTTGGCCGGCGCAGCGGCGAGCGTGCCGCTGATCGAAATTCGCGAGGGTTAGGCGATGGCCGAATCGCATGATTTCCTGCGCGGCGACCTCACCACGATCGCGCTATGCTGGCGGATCGAGCGGCGCGACGGGGTGACGATCGGGTTGACTGATCATGACCGTGACTTGCTGATCGACGGGCTGGTCCACCGCGCCGCACCGGGCATGACCCCCTCGGCGATTAGTCGCAGCGACACGCTGGAGGCGGATACGATGGATGTGAGCGGGGCGCTTTCGAGCAGCGCGATCAGCGAGACCGATTTGCTGGCCGGGCGCTGGGATGGGGCGCGGGTGGCGATCTTTGCGGCAGATTGGATGGGCGGGGGCGGGCGAATTGACCTGGGCGAAGGGGTGATCGGCACGGTCGAGTCGCACGACACGGGCTTTACTGCGGAATTGCGCGGGGCCAGCGTGGCGTTGGACCAACCCGTGGTGGAGGAAACCGCGCCCGAATGCCGCGCCGAGCTGGGCGACAAAAGATGCCGCGTGGCGATGGCCGGGCGACGGCGGTTTGCACGGGTGGTGGCGGTGGCGGGGCAGGTCGTGACGCTTGATGCGAGCGAGCTGGTGCCGGGGGGCTATGCGTTTGGAGTGTTGCGCTGGTTGAGTGGCGCGGCAAGCGGGCTGGAAAGCGCGATTGCGGCATCCGATGGCGCGACGGTAACGCTGCACGGGTCACCGCCGATCGGCGTCGAACCGGGTGGATTGGTCGAGCTGATCGAGGGGTGCGACAAGAGTATCGCGACCTGTGCGGTCCGTTTTGCCAATGCCGCCAATTTCCGGGGCGAACCCTATTTGCCGGGGATTGATCTGCTGACGCGCTACCCCGGCGCATGAGCGCGGCGATTGTTCCCGCCGCGTCGGCTGCGGCAATTGTCACCGCCGCGCGGTCAGCAATCGGTGCCCGGTTTCGGCTGCATGGGCGAGACCCGAAGACAGGGCTGGATTGTGTCGGGCTGGTCGAACTGGCGCTGCGAGCGGGCGGGGCGAAAGGGCATGCGCCGTTGGGCTATGCGCTGCGCAGCGGCAATGCCGAGGCGGTTGGCGCCATGATCGCGGCGGCAGGGCTGATCGCTGTCGCTGAGGCACGCGCGGGCGATCTGCTGCTCTGCCGGGCTGGGCCGGGGCAGCTCCATCTGGTGATCGATAGCGGCAGCGGTGTGATCCACGCCGATGCGATGCTCAGGCGCGTGGTCGAGCGGCCCGGGCCGCCGCCCTGGCCAGTGATTGGGCGCTGGCGGGTCGCTGAATCCGAGAAGGAAGAGGAATAGCCAATGGCAACGCTGATCCTGACCGCCGTGGGGACCGTGCTGGGCGGGCCGATTGGGGCCGCGATCGGCGCGATTGCTGGGCAGGCGATCGACCGCAACATCATCTTCAAACCCAAGGGCCGGCAGGGACCCAGGCTGACCGAACTCGCTGTGCAGACATCCTCTTATGGGACGCCGATCCCGCTGTTGTTTGGCACGATGCGGGTGGCGGGCACGGTGATCTGGTCGACCGATCTGATTGAAAGCAAATCGACGAGCGGCGGCAAGGGCCAGCCGGGTGTGACCAATTACAGCTATTCGGCATCATTTGCCGTGCTGGTGTCGGGCCGGGCGATTAGCGGGATCGGCCGCATCTGGGCCGATGGCAAATTGCTGCGCGGGGCGGCCGGCGATTTCAAAACGGCGACGGGCTTTCGCGTTCATCTGGGCGACGAGGCGCAACCCGTCGATCCGCTGATCGCCGCCGCTGAGGGGATAGGCATGGCCAACGCGCATCGCGGCCAGGCCTATGCGGTGTTCGAGAATTTCCAGCTTGCCGATTATGGCAACCGAATACCGTCGCTGACCTTTGAGGTGATCGCCGATCCCGGACCCGTGGCGATCGGGGTGATTGCCGAGGCGGTTTCGGGCGGGCGCGTCGATGGCCGCGCCGTGACTCAGCCGGTAACGGGTTATTCGGCCTATGGCGACAGTTTGCGCGGGGTATTGGAGAGTCTGGCGAGCGTCAGTGGCGCCTGGTTTGCGCCCGATGGCGCCCGATTGGCGATGCGCGATTCGGCCGGTGACGGGCCAGAGATCAGCGACATGGGCGCTGACTCCTGGGCATTGGGATCGTCCGCCCCTGGCGGGTCATCGCCCCAGTTGCGCCATGGAGCTTTTCGCAGGCGATCCGTTGCGGCGATCGATACGGTGCCGCAGACGGTGACGGTGGCGCATTATGATCCGGCGCGCGATTATCAGACCGGGCTGCAACGGGCGCGACGTCCGGGTGCCGGCAGGCGCAACGAGCGGATTGACGTACCGGCGGCAATCAACGGCAGCGTGGCCAAGGCGATTGCGGCGCGCGCGATTGCTCGCGCTGAGGCCGGGCGCGAACGCCGCGAGATTGCGCTCGATTGGTCGGCGCTTGGGATCGCGCCCGGCCAGACGGTGACGCTCGCCGATGCACCAGGCCGCTGGCGGGTGAGCGGCTGGTCGCTGGAGGCGATGGTGCTGCAGCTGCGCCTGGTGCGACTTGATTGCAGGGTAGGGGTGGAGACATCGGCGACCTCTGGCCGGGTATTGGCCAGCGCCGATTCGCTGCATGGACCAACGATTCTTCACGTATTTGAAGCGCCTGTGCTCGACGATGCTGTGCTGACCACGCCGCGGCTGCTGGTCGCTGCAGCTGGGGAAAGCCCGGGCTGGCGGCGCGCAGCCTTGTTGTTGAGCAGCGATGGCGGGATGCGCTGGACCGCTGCTGGCGAGACGGCGTTACCGGCGACCCTGGGGGTGGTGGCCAGCCCAGTGTGCCGGGCACCCGCGACGTTGCGCGATCTCACCGGCTCGGTTGAGGTGATCCTGGCGCATGACGGCATGGTGCTGGCCAGTGCCGATGATGCGGCGATGGATGCAGGGGCTAACCTGGCGCTGCTGGGCGATGAACTGATCCAGTTTGGCATGGCCGAGCAACACGGCGCCCGGCGCTGGCGGTTGTCGCGCTTGTTGCGGGGGCGGCGCGGGACCGAACGCGCTGCTGGCAGCCAGGCCATTGGCGACCGGTTCATCCTGATTGAACCCGATACAGTCAAGCCAATCGAAATCGCTGTCGCGTCGATTGGCAGGCCCTTGCAACTGCTGGCATCGGGTATCGGTGACCTTGCCGGGCCGGTTGCGGCCACAATCGTGCCGGGCGGCTATTCTGTACGTCCACCGGCACCGACGCACCTGCATGCTGAGCCGACCGAGCAGGGGATGCGGATCACATGGGTTCGCCGCAGCCGGGCGGGTTGGCGCTGGATTGACGGTGTCGATACACCGCTGGTCGAGGAACAAGAGGCGTATCGGCTCGTGATCTCGCCGCCTGGCGGCATCCCGCAAGCGCTGGATTTGCTTGAACCCACTTGTCTGATTCCGGCCAATATCGCCCTGAGTGGCACGATGATCGATGTGCGGCAGCGCGGGTTTGCGGGCGAATCGCTGCCCGACACGCTTATCCTGACATGACACCAAGGAGGGAAAGATGAGCGACGATCCGACGCCCCGATTTGCGCTGCCGCTGTTGCAGCCGGGGCAGGCGCAGAAGGAATTGTATCATAATGAAGCATTGGCCCTGATCGATCTGGGGCTTCATCCCTGCGTGATCGCCATGGGGGTCGATACGCCGCCATCCGCCCCCATCCTGGGCGCGTGCTGGATCATCGGTACGGCACCGACCGGCGCCTGGGCCGCTGCGGCCAGCCATCTGGTCGGCTGGACGGCGGGCGGGTGGCGATTCGTTGCACCGCAGGACGGGATGACCGTCTGGAGCCTGCAAGATGGCGTATATGCAAGGTTTGCGGCAGGGAATTGGACGATTGGCGAGGCTCGCTATGCGCGCCTGCTGATTGATTCGGTTCAAGTTATCGGGCCGCAGCAACCATCCATTGCCAAACCTGTTGGCGGCAGCGTGATTGATGGTGAGGCACGAGCCTCGATCGCCACTATTGTTGACGCGCTGGCCACCCATGGACTGATCGCGCGGTGAAGCAATCGCCCTCCGGTTGTGGCCATTTCGTCACACTTGCTGGTATTTGTATGCTTGCGTGGAAACTAAGCTTTCGGTAGGGAGTTGGAAGCTAGCCGTTTCACTGGCACTTGCCTCCACCGCGCTCGCCACGCCTGTTTTGGCCCGCGATAATTCGTGGTATGTTGGCGTCGACGCAGGCGGGATGCTCGTCCAAGACATCCAATATAATATCGGTGCGCTTACGAATGCGTCGAAGGTTGACCATAATTATGGTTATGATTTCGATGGCAATATCGGGTATGATTTCGGCGTATTTCGCGTCGAGGCAGAAGTCGGCTATCGCCGGGCTGTGGTAAATGGTTATTCGTCGACAGCGCCAATTCCGCAGTTCAACGCTGCTGGCGCTTTGGTGAATGTGGCGCCTGGTTCGGTTGCCACCAACGGCAGTGATTCGGCACTTAGCTTCATGGCCAATGGCCTGTTCGACTTCGGTGATGAAACCGGGCTGCAAGGCTTTGTCGGTGGCGGTGTTGGTGTTGCGCGCGTCAAGGGGCGCATCGTCAATGCGTTCGGCAATGCCCCTTTGAACGATTCGGACACCGTGTTCGCGTATCAGGCTCTTGCCGGTGCGCGGTTGCCGATCACGGACAAGATTGACGCATCGGTCAAGTATCGGTTCTTCACGGCACCGAATACGCAATATGTCGATGTCCGTGGCAGCAACTATACCGGCACTTTCCGGTCGCACAGCTTGTTGTTGGGCCTGACCTACAACTTCGGCGAACCGGCCGCACCGCCGCCTCCGCCGCCGCCGCCACCACCGCCCCCACCGCCACCGCCACCGCCACCGCCGCCGCCACCACCGGTGGAAGTGGTTTGCTCGCCTGGTCCATTCATCGTGTTCTTCGAATGGGACAAGTCGACGATCACGCCAGAAGCGGCAAGCATTCTTGATAACGCCATCACGGCGTATAAGAATTGCGGCAATGCGCAGGTCATGCTCGCCGGTCACGCTGACCGTTCGGGTACGCCAGCCTACAATGTCGCGCTGTCGCAGCGTCGCGCTGATGCGGTGAAGGGCTATATGTCTTCGCGGTCGATCCCAGAGGGCGTCATCACGACCCAAGCGTTTGGTGAAGGCCGTCCGCTCGTCGAGACCGCCGATGGCGTTCGCGAACTGCAGAACCGTCGCGTGGAAGTGACCTATGGCCCAGGTTCGGGCCACTAAGTCGCAACCCTAACGGGGTAAAATCGGGGAGGTCGGTGGCATACCGGCCTCCCCTTTTTTGTGTCGAACGATCTGGACTCCCAGTTCATTTGGCGGAAGCGATGTCCAAGCCGCGCGAAGCGAAGGTGCTAGGCAGCGTCCTCTGTAGCGCTACTCGTCTCTTTCAGCGCGGGGATCGCACCGATTCCGGCCAAAATGAGATGGGGTTTAGGTGGCCAATGGTGGAGCCCAACCAGCCAGCGCTAGCCCGTCGGCGATCCCTCTTGCAGGGCCGAGGCAAGCCAGTCCGGCACCAGCGCGTCGCCCAGGGCTTCGACCCGGCGCAGCTCAATCATTACCCCCAATTCGGGATAGCTCGCTCGGGTTCGGTCGCCTGCTGTGGCAATCGGCGCGACGATAAGCCGCCGATTGACCTTGGCGCGGTGGTGCATGCGCGCGGTGTTTTCCTGGCCGACATAGCACCCCTTTGTGAAGCTGACCCCACCCAGCTCGCGGGCATTGGCTTCGAGCCATAGCGTCTCGCCACTACCGAGCTCGTCCACGCCTTCGGTCACGCCATGCGCCAGGCGGTGCTTGTGCCAGCCAACCGCTGCCGGACCTGGGGCCGCGAGCCAGCGATAGCCGAGCGCTGCCAAGCGCGGATCCGCCACCCCCCGACCCGGGATGAGCGACCAGTGCACCGCGAGATCTAGCTGATCAATCGTGATCAATCGCCGCAAGCGGTATAGGCCGAGCCGACGGGCTAGGCCCTCAGCCGCTGCCGCCTCGCAATCGATGAGCACCGCGTCGCCATCCGCCCAGAGGATGAAATCGAACAGTGCCTTGCCTTGCGGCGTCAGCAAGCCGCTCCATAACGGGCCTGCGCTGAGCCGCGTGACGTCTTGCGTCACTAGCCCCTGCAGAAAGCCGTGGACGTCGTCGCCAGCGAGGCGAAGCACAGCGCGATCAGCGAGCATTGTGGCGGTGTCTGTGATCATGGCGCTGAGGTAAGGCAAACGCGCGGAAATGAAAGAGCGGGGTGGCCGCGGGGCGTTAAGTCACCGCGCTGGCCTCGCCCTGAATCGCGCCTCAGAACGGCAACCAGCGCTGTTTTTTCCGGAATTTCATATAGCCGATATTCACCCCGGCGCGCACACCGACGCCCAGACGAATCGGGATCAACACAATGTCCCCCCGGCGCAAATAGGTCGCTGAAAACCCGCCGACGAAGTAAAGATGCCCCTCGCCCTCTGGGAAGCGGCGAAAGAGATCTTCAGTGTCGTAGAGATTATAGACCAGCACAAAGACCTTTGAGGCATTGCCGCCCAGGTCGAAACCCACCGACGGCCCCGTCCAATAAACCGACCGATCGCCTTCGATCCGATGTGACAATGTGCCGGAGCCATAGCGCAGCCCAACGATGACCGCGCCCGATGCTTCTCTGCCGGCAATATAGGCGTTGGGCTCGCCCTGATCCTTCAATATCTTCTCCAGGATGCCCGCGAGCCCCTCTGCGCCCTTGCCAAACACACGTTCGCCTGCACTGAAAAGGTCATTGCGCTGATAGGTTGTGCCAGCACTGGCGGCATCCTTGGTTGCCTGCTGGCTCGACGGGGCTGCCGATACCGTCGTCGCTCGCGGGGCTTCAGGTTCGCTCGGGACCAGATCGCCGCGCGGATCTGAATTGGTGGATGATCTCGGCGTCGGCGGCGCTGGGCGGCTCGACAGATCGCCATCAACCGCCCGGTTGGGGTCGATGGTACGCACCTGCGCCGCAGCCGGGCTTGTGCTCGCCAAGCCGAGGATCAAGGCCATTCCAATCAGCATCAATCGCTTATGCATAATGCGCCCCTCCAACAGCCACCGCAGCCAAAGCATAGCGACCTCAGCGATGACCAAGCAATGAACAGGCGATGATGCGAGTCGGATTCACGCCCGACCGCGATTTCAGTCATGAATGAGGACAGTTGAACAGGGACGCGTCCGCGTCTATAGCCGCCCCTTGCTGCCAGCCGGAGACGTGGGTGAGTGGCTGAAACCAGCGGTTTGCTAAACCGCCGTACCGGGTTTACTGGTA
>JAIERC010000394.1 GCA_019747165.1 Sphingomonas sp.
AGTAGCTCAGCCTGGTAGAGCACTGTCTTCGGGAGGCAGGGGCCGGAGGTTCGAATCCTCTCTCCCCGACCATTTCCTCGTATCGATCCTGATATTCGTGTCGAACCCGGCTTGCCGGGCCTTGTCGCGTTGCGTCGTCGTCCGGTTCTGATCGACCATGTCGATTGAACTGACATAGTTTGATCGTTTCAGCCGTTCATGGAACTTTCCTATGTTAGCGTCATTCGTTCGATGAAGGAGACGAGCCATGGACATGAAGACTAGCGGCATGGGCGGAAACTGCCCGTTTTCCGGCAAGGATGGCGGCGTTCGCGCGCTGCTGGGGCGGACCAATCGCGATTGGTGGCCCGATGCGTTGCAGCTCGACATATTGACGCAGAACGGCACCTCGCCCGACCCGATGGGGCCGGATTATGATTATGCCGAGGCTTTCAAGCAACTGGACTACCAGGCGCTCAAGGCCGATCTGCATGCCCTGATGACCGACTCGCAGCCCTGGTGGCCGGCGGATTACGGTCATTACGGCCCCTTCTTCATCCGCATGGCCTGGCACTCTGCAGGCACCTATCGCACCGCCGACGGGCGCGGCGGATCGAGCAGCGGGCAGCAGCGCTTTGCCCCGCTCAACAGCTGGCCCGATAACGGCAATCTCGACAAGGCGCGCCGGCTGCTCTGGCCGATCAAGCAGAAATACGGCAAGCACATCAGCTGGGCGGACCTGTACATCCTGACCGGCAATGTCGCGATCGAATCGATGGGCGGTCCGGTCTTCGGCTTTGGCGGCGGCCGCGCCGACGTGTTCGAGCCCGAGCGCGACGTCTATTGGGGCACCGAGGAAGCCTGGGTCGATACCGGCGCGGAAACCCGCATCCAGCCCGACAAGGGATGGGAGCTCGAAGCACCGCTCGCCGCGATCCAGATGGGCCTCATTTACGTGAATCCCGAAGGTCCGGGCGGCGTGCCCGATCCGCTGCAATCGGCGCGCGACATGCGCATCACGTTCGAGCGGATGGCGATGAACGACGAGGAAACCGTCGCGCTGACCGCCGGGGGCCATGCCTTCGGCAAGGCGCACGGCGCGGTGCCTCCCGACCAGCTGAGCGGTGCGCCCGAATCCGAGGCGATGCAGCTGATGGGCTTCGGCTGGGCAACCGATGCCGAGCAGATCGAGCGCGGCCATATCACCACCTCCGGCATCGAAGGCGCGTGGACGCCCAACCCCACGCAATGGGGTGGCGACTATTTCCGCCTGCTGTTCAAGTATGACTATGAGCTGGTGCGCAGCCCGGCGGGTGCGCACCAATGGCAGCCGATCAACCCGGACCCCGAAGACATGGCGCCCGATGCGCGCGATCCTTCGAAGAAGGTGCCGACGATGATGACCACCGCCGACATGGCGCTGAAGATGGACCCGGCCTATCGCAAGATATCCGAACGCTTCCGCGACGATCAGGCGGCGCTCGACGATGCCTTTGCCCGCGCCTGGTTCAAGCTGACGCATCGCGACATGGGGCCCAAGGTCCGCTATCTCGGCCCCGAAGTCCCGGCAGAGGACCTGATCTGGCAGGATCCGGTGCCTGCAGGCACCATGCCTTCGGATACGGCGATCGAAGCCTTCAAGACGGCGATCCTGGCGAGCGGCCTGCCGATGAGCGCGCTGATCAAGGCGGCCTGGGCCTCGGCCTCGACCTATCGCCGCAGCGACCATCGCGGCGGTGCCAATGGCGCGCGCGTCCGCCTCGCCCCGCAAAAGGACTGGGCGGTCAACGATCCGGCGGAGCTGGCGACGGTACTCGCCAAGATCGAGGAACTGCGTGGGCCCCTGTCGGTGGCCGATGCCATTGTGCTGGCGGGCAGCGCGGCGGTCGAGAAGGCGGCGCGGGATGCGGGCTTCGATGTCACGGTGCCGTTCCTTGGCGGTCGCGGCGATGCGAGCGCAGTGCAGACCGATGCCGAGAGCTTCGAGCCGCTCGAACCGCGCGCCGATGCCTTCCGCAACTATCTCGCCACGAAGCAGACGGTGAAGACCGAGGAGATCATGCTCGACCGCGCGCATCTGCTCGGCCTTTCGATCCCGCAAATGGCGGTGCTGGTGGCGGGCCTGCGCGTGCTGGGGGCCAATGCCGGCAACAGCAGCAAGGGCGTGCTCACCGACCGTCCGGGCCTGCTGACCAACGACTTCTTCGTCAATCTGCTCGACATGCGCACGGCCTGGAAGACCGTCGACGAGAGCGGTGACGAGGAGTTCATCGGGACCGACCGCGCCACCGGCGAAACCCGCTGGCACGCAACGCGCACCGATCTGGTCTTCGGCTCCAACTCGCAACTGCGCGCGGTGTCCGAAGTCTATGCCGAGCGCGGCAACGAACTGAAGTTCGTGCAGGACTTCATCGCCGCCTGGGTGAAGGTGATGAACGCCGACCGGTTCGATGTGAAGTGAGCGGGTGGTGCGTTAGATGAATGAGAAAGCCCCGGGCAGCGATGTCCGGGGCTTTTTGGTTAGATCGTTACGATTGTCCCTCGGCCGTCGCCGACCCCCGAATTGCCTCCTTAACCGACGGCGCCGCCGTGTGGCTGATTACCGAAACTGGGAAAAAACACAGACCCGCAGATGTCATCGAGGAGAGGTCACGACGTCCTTGTTGCAATACTGATTGGGTTTTGTAGATTACAGCAATGCGACGTCAATTATCTTCTTGTTTGCTTTGCGCTACGCTCCTTGCGGCTTGTGGCTCGCGTAGCACGACGATTACGCCGCCTGATGAAAACGAGGAGATCTCGATAGATTATCGGATGTCAGATCAACCGTATGTTGATCGTGCACTGGCAATTTATTCAGGAAATGGTAGAATTTCACGTGATCAGGTTTTGCGCGAAGTGAGTCCGGTGGTGGTTGAGCTTCCAACGATGATCTGTGTCGGTCTTAATCTACGCCCTGGCAATGTAGGTGGCGATACAACTATTTGCTATTCTCGTAAAAATGGAGATCAGGTTCTTCATTATGTAAATGGTGAGTAATTTTTTTAAAAGCAAGTTTTCTCCGCTCTACCTGAGCTTGTCGAAGGCCCCGCCATACCATCGGCGTAGGCGCGGGTACTTCGATGCTGCGGGCTTCGCTCGCTGATCAGAGCCTGCGCTGAACCCATTTCAGGGGTGAGCGGGGGTGGTTATGGTTGTTGTAGCGAGAGACTTCGATAATGCGCGTTCCCCTCCCTGGAAGGGAGGGGTTAGGGGTGGGTCGGCGGCTTAGTGCGAGCTTGCTGACGCGCTGCGCGCGCTACCCACCCCCTGCCCCCTCCCTTGCAGGGAGAGGCAGGGGGTGGTGCAGGTTCTGGAGTGGCGGAATAAGCCCTCTCCCCTTCAGGGGGGAGGGTTTGGGAAGGGGGGAATGCGCACCTCATGCCCCTCTCAGCTACGGCTAATCAGACAAGCTGATAAGCCTTCGCATCTCTCCCCCATGGGGGAGAGAGCATGCGTGCCTCACTCTGGCGCTTGCGTTTCTGCCAGCGATTGCCCGCTCTTCGTCGGGATCGACCAGATCACGACGTTCGCGATCATCACCACCGCCAGCACCAGCATCAAGGCGGGCTGCTTGCGCTGGCCGCGGCGGAAGAGCGCGATCGCGCCGAAGATCAGCGCGATCGAGGTCAGCATGGCGATGGAGAGGACGAAGCTGGTCATGACAGCCCTCTGTCAGTCGAGCCCCGGCACCGTCAAGGCGGCATCGCGCAGGCCACGCCAGACGCGCGCGGCCTGGACCGTTTCGGGGACGTCATGCACGCGCACGATCTGCGCTCCGCTGCCGATCGCGCTCATCGCCAGCGCGACCGATCCGCCAAGCCGGGCATCGACCGGGGCCTCGTTCGACAATGCGCCGATCATCCGCTTGCGGCTCGCGCCGAACAGGATCGGCTGGCCGAGCGCGTGGAACAGCGGCAGCGCGTTGATCAGCGCGAGATTGTCGGCGAGCGACTTGCCGAAACCGATGCCCGGATCGACGATGACCTTCTCGCGCGCCACGCCCGCCGCGACAACGGCGGCGACGCGCGCCTCGAGCCAGTCGAACACATCCGTCACAACATGGCCATAGCCACCGCCCGCATGCGGGTTCGCGCCCTGCGATGGCGCGTGCATCAGCACCACTGGGCAGCCCGAACGCACCACGACATCGAGCGCTTGGCTATCGTACAGCAGCGCCGAGACATCGTTGACGATATGCGCGCCAGCTTCGAGCGCCGCCTCCATCACCGCCGCCTTGCGGGTATCGACCGAGAGGATCGCGCCGCTATGCGCCAGCGCCCTGATCGCGGGGACGACGCGCGCGATCTCGTCGCCCTCCCACACCACCGGCGCTTCGGGCCGGGTGGATTCGCCGCCGATATCGATCAGCGAGGCGCCCGCAGTCAGCATCGCAAAACCCGCGTCCGCCGCCTGCGCGGGATCGTCGGTAAAGCGCCCGCCATCGGAAAAGCTGTCGGGCGTCACGTTCAATATGCCCATGACCTGCGGCTGATCAAAGCGCAGCACGCGCTCGCCCAGTTGCAGCGGGGCGTGCATGCGCGACAGGTTGGCGAACTGCGCCTGCGCGCGCTCGGCCTGATCGGCGGGAAGCGCGTTCAGCGCCTCGGCAAAACGATCGACCGGCACGATCTGCCGCGCGACGAGCCTGCCGCCCGCATAGCTTTCCAGCGCCAGCAAATGGCACCAGACCAGGCTGTGCCCCAGCCGGATCGTCGCGCCCTCAAAGGTCTGCGGGCTTTCCGCCAGCCCCACGGGGCGCACATAGACGCGCGCGGCGCTCATCACGGCTCGGTGGCGAGCAGATAGGTCTGGCGCAGGCTGTCGAGCGGTTTCAGGCCGTCATCGGTCTCGATATGCCACCAAGTCCAGCCGTTGCACGACGGCGCATTCTGCAGCAGCGCCCCCACCTTGTGGATCGATCCGCTATGCTCGCCCGAAAGCAGCGAGCCATCGGCGCGGATCGTGGCAAAATGCTTGCGCGCCTTGTCGCACACCCTGGTGCCTACGGGCACATAGCCGGTCTCGACCAAAGTGCCGAAGGCGACGCGCGGCTGGCTCTTGGGCGACTGCATGGTCTTCAAGCCCGATTCATCGAGCGGCAGCGCGGCGGCGATGCGTTCTTCGGCGACTTCGCAATAGATGGGATCGCGCTCGCAGCCGATCCAGTCGCGGCCCAGCCGCTTGGCGACCGCGCCGGTAGTGCCGGTGCCGAAGAACGGATCGAGCACGACATCGCCCGGATTGGTGCAGGCAAGCAGGATGCGATAGAGCAGCGCCTCGGGCTTCTGCGTCGGGTGCGCCTTGGTGCCGCCGCGCTTCAAGCGCTCCTGGCCGCCACAGATCGGCAGCACCCAGTCCGAGCGCATCTGCAGCTCGTCGTTGAGCGTCTTCATCGCGCGATAGTTGAACGTGTATTTCGACTTCTCGTCGCGCGACGCCCAGATCAGCGTCTCGTGCGCGTTGGTGAAGCGCGTGCCGCGGAAATTGGGCATCGGGTTGGCCTTGCGCCAGACGATGTCGTTGAGGATCCAGAAGCCCAGATCCTGCAGCGTCGCGCCACAGCGGAAGATGTTGTGATAGCTGCCGATCACCCAGAGCGAGCCGTCGGGCTTGAGGATGCGGCGCGCCTCGGTCATCCATTCGCGGGTGAAGCGGTCATAGGCGGCGAAGGTGTCGAACTTGTCCCAGTCATTGTCGACCGCATCGACGCGGCTGCCTTCGGGGCGGTAGAGATCGCCGCCGAGCTGGAGGTTGTACGGCGGATCGGCGAAGATCATGTCGACCGACGCGGTCGGCAGGCGCCGCATCTCCTCGATGCAGTCGCCCTTCAATATCTGGTTGAGCGGCAGCGGCGGACGCGCCGCGCCCCGGGCACGCGGCGGCGCCTTGAGAGTGCGCTTTGCTGGCGCAAGCATTTCGCCGATCTGAACCATCTTAAACCCCCGCTAACCCCGTGGAACGAGGCCCTGAATGAGTCCTTGGCGACCATCGGTCAAGGCCAAAACCCTAGGGAATCCGGGTGTTCAAATGGTTAACGGGGGGTTTGCCATGCGGAACAATATGAGTCCAAATCCACATATTGAGTCCCGTTAACGAACCGGGACTCAACCACTGGTGGTGTTGCCGCGAAGACTCGGGGTGGAAATTTTTTTCAGATCACAACAGGCAGGCCTGCGCCACCGGCGCGAAGCTGCGGCGGTGGAGCGGCGTGGGGCCATGTTGACGCAATGCCGCCAGATGCTCGGCGGTTCCATAACCCATGTTGCGATCCCAGCCATAATGCGGGTGTTCGGCAGCGGCGGCGCGCATCACCCGGTCGCGCTCCTGCTTGGCCAGGATCGACGCGGCCGAGATGCACGGGTGCAGCGCGTCGCCCTTGACGACGGCCTGCGCACGGTAGCGCCATCTGGGAAGGCGGTTGCCGTCGACCAGCACGTCCTGCGGCTCCTGCCCCAAGGCCTCGACCGCGCGCGTCATGGCCAACATCGTCGCCTGCAATATGTTGATCGCGTCGATCTCCTCGACGCTCGCCAGGCCGATGCCGAACGTGCAACGCTCGCGGATCAGCGCTTCGAGCTTCTCGCGCCGCGCGAAGCTCAGCGTCTTGCTGTCGGCCAGGCCCGCTATGCCATCGGGGCACAGGATCACCGCTGCGGCGACGACGGGTCCGGCGAGCGGCCCCCTGCCCGCCTCGTCGACACCCGCGACGATCGTCAGATTATCAAATGTTGGGGAACCGGCTGTCGTCATGGCGCGTCTGTGCCGCATGCCCCTTGCGACCGCAAGACCCGGCCACCATTCAGAAACTCTACCCGAATCGTTTGCAATCTCCCCCCGGATGGCGATGATCCAATTCATGATGAACGGAGTGACCCAGATGCACCGACTGACCCTTTGCGCGGCGCTGCCGCTTGCCTTGATCGCCTGCAACAGCAGCGACAAGGCCGAGGCCAGCGGAGAGGAAACGCAAGCGGTCGCGGCGATCTCGCCGGTCGATACCATTCCGTTCGAAACCACCGTGGTCGGCCAGTTCGACGAACCCTGGGCGATGACCTTCCTGCCCGATGGCCGCGCGCTGGTGACCGAGAAGAAGGGCAAGCTCAAGCTCGTGACCTTCGCGGCCGACGGCAAGATCAGCAGTGTCGATGTCAGCGGCATGCCGACCGTGGCCTATGGCGGCCAGGGCGGCTTGGGCGACGTCGTGCTCTCGCCCGATTTCGTCAATGACGGCTTTGTGTATCTCAGCTTCGCCGAGGCGCGCGATGGCGATACCAGCGGCGCCGCGGTCGCGCGCGCCAAGCTGGTGATGGCCAATGATGGCGCGGCCTCGCTTAAGGACATGCAGGTCCTCTGGCGGCAGGAGCCCAAGGTTTCGGGCAAGGGCCATTACGGCCACCGGATCGCCTTCGGTCCCGACGGCATGATGTACATCTCTTCCGGAGAACGGCAGAAATTCGATCCCGCGCAGGATCTCGACCAGAATCTCGGAAAGGTCATCCGGCTGACGCCCACCGGCGGAATCCCCTCGGACAATCCGATGTACGATCAGGGCCGGATCAAGGCGCAGGCCTGGTCCTGGGGCCATCGCAACCCGCTGGGCCTCGCGTTCGACGGCGCGGGCAATTTGTGGGAGCTCGAAATGGGCCCCAAGGGTGGCGACGAGCTCAACCTGGTCAAGCGCGGGGCCAATTACGGCTATCCCAAGGTGTCGAATGGCGATCATTATGACGGCAAGGACATTCCCGATCATGCCCCCGGCGACGGTTTCGAGCCGCCCAAGGTGTTCTGGACCCCCGCGATCTCGCCGGGAAGCCTGATGATCTATTCGGGCGATCTGTTCCCCGCCTGGAAGGGCAGCGCATTCATCGGTGCGCTCGGCGGGCAGGCGCTGGTTCGGGTGAAGCTCGACGGTGACACGGCCGAGAAGGCGGACAACTGGACGATGGAAGGCCGTATCCGCGAGGTCGAACAGGGTCCTGATGGCGCCATATGGCTGCTCGAGGACGGCGCACGCGGGTCGAAGGGCCGGCTGCTCAAGCTCACTCCACCGAAATAAGCCTCCGCCTGCAAGACGGGCCGAAAAGCGATTTCAATTCGCAACCTATCAAGATACACCTTGGGGCAAACAGCTAACCGGGAGACGATGAATGGCGACTTTGGCAGACGCACCGCTCAGCGCGGATCAACTCGAAGATATTCTGGAGCGGCAGAAAAAAGCCTTTCTCGCCGAACTGCCCGTGCCGATGGCAGCACGCAAGGACCGCATCCGGCGGTTGATGAAACTGGTCCATGACAATGCCGATGCCTTGGTCGCCGCGATGAGCGAAGATTTCGGTCATCGCAGCCCCGGCCAGTCCAAGATGACCGACATTGTCAGCGTTCTCAATGTCGCACGCCACACGCTCAAGCATATGGACGATTGGGCCAAGCCCGAGAAGCGTTCGGTCCAGTTCCCGCTCGGCCTGCTCGGCGCACGCGCCCGCGTCGAATATCAGCCGCTGGGCGTGGTCGGAGTCATCGCGCCGTGGAACTTTCCCGTGCAGCTCTGCCTCACCCCCGCCATCGGCGCTCTCGCGGCAGGCAACCGGGTGATGATCAAGAACAGCGAATATACCGAGGCGACATCGAACCTGCTCGCAGAGCTCGGACCGCGCTATTTCGATGCCAGCGAAGTCGCGTTCTTCACCGGCGGCCCCGAGGTCGGCCAAGCCTTTTCGGAACTGCCGTTCAACCATCTGCTGTTCACCGGCGCGACCAGTGTCGGCCACCACATCATGCGCGCTGCGGCCAAGAACCTGGTTCCGATCACGCTCGAACTCGGCGGCAAGTCGCCTGCTATCATCGGACGCGGTGCAGACAAGGCCAAGGCCGCCCAGCGCATCACCATGGGCAAGATGATGAATGCCGGGCAGATCTGCATCGCGCCCGATTATCTCTATGTTCCGCGTGAGGACGAGCGCGAGATCATCGAGAACATCCAGCAGTCCGCCGCAACTCTTTATCCCACGCTGCTGACCAATGACGATTACACCGCCGTGGTCAACGAACGACATCACCAGCGGCTGACCGGCTATCTGGACGACGCGCGCGAAAAGGGTGCGGAGGTGATCGAGGTCAACCCGGCGAACGAGGATTTCAAGTCCGCCAACAGCCGCAAGATGCCGCTGCACATCCTTCGCAACGTTACCGACGACATGAAGGTGATGCAGGACGAGATTTTCGGCCCGATCCTGCCGGTGAAAACCTATTCGACGGTCGACGAGGCGATCGATTTCGTTAACGGTCGCGACCGTCCGCTCGCGCTTTACTATTTCGGCGAGAACCAGGACGAGGCCAAGAAGGTTACCGATCGGACCGTGTCGGGCGGCGTGACGCTCAACGACACGATCTTCCATGTCGCGATGGAAGACCTGCCCTTTGGCGGCGTCGGCCCCTCGGGCATGGGCAATTATCACGGGATCGATGGATTCCGCACGTTCAGCCATGCCAAGGCGATCTATAGCCAGCCGCGCATCGATGTCGCCAAGCTGGGCGGCTTCCTGCCGCCCTATGGCGATGCGACGAAGAAGGCGATCGCGCGGGATCTGAAGCTCTGACGCGTATCGAGCGGAGGCTTTTGCGCCTTGCCTGACGCGGGCAAGGCGCTATAGGCTGCCGCTCCACACGCGGGCGTGGTGAAATGGTAGACGCGCCGGACTCAAAATCCGGTTCCGCAAGGAGTGTCGGTTCGAGTCCGACCGCCCGCACCACCTTCCTGACATCAATGCAAAGACAGCGCTTTGGCCGCACCTACCGGCAAAGCCCTTGCACTTGGCCGGAGAGAGATTAGGGCCGCAGCCAGTCTTTGATGATCTGGACGGCAACATGACTCACCCGGTTTCCCCGCTCGCGCTCCCCTTTCCCGAACTTCCGGCGATTGCCGGCGTGACGCCGCGTGTCGCCCAAGCGCGCTACAAGGAATGGGACCGCTGTGATCTCAGCTATGTCGAACTGGTACCGGGAACCAGCGTGGCGGGTGTCACCACCACCAGCAAATGCCCCTCGCCCGAGGTCGAATGGTGCCGCGCAGCCCTGCCCCAGGGTCAGGCGCGCGCGCTGATCGTCAGCGCGGGCAATTCCAACGCGTTTACCGGCGGCAAGGGCCGCGCGGCGGTGCAGCTGCTCGTCGAGACCGCCTCGGCGCGACTTGGCTGCGCGGCGGAGGAAATTTTCGTCTCGGCCACCGGCGTGATCGGTGTACCGCTTCCGCAGGACAAAGCGCGCGCGGGGCTCGAGGCGGCCTTCACCGCCGAGCCCTGCGACTGGCGCGCGCTGACCGATGCGATCGGCACGACCGATACCTTCCCCAAGGCCGCGACCACGAGCGCGATGATCGGCGGAACGAAAGTGCAGCTTGTCGGCGTCATCAAGGGGTCGGGCATGATCGCGCCCGACATGGCGACGATGCTGGGCTATGTGTTCACCGATGCGAATATTGCACCCGCGTTGCTGCAGCAGATGCTGAGCGCCGCGAATGCCAGGACCTTCAGCTGCATCACCGTCGACAGCGACACCTCGACCAGCGACACCGTGCTCGCCTTCGCCACCGGCCAGGCCAACCATGCCCGGATCGAAAGCATGGACAGCACCGGGGCCGATGCGTTCGCCGCCGCGCTGACCGACCTGTGCCGCCAGCTCGCGCATCTGGTGGTGCGCGACGGCGAAGGGGCGAGCAAGTTCATCGAGATCCGCGTGACCGGTGCGGTGTCCGACGAAAGCGCGCATCGTATCGCGCTGTCGATCGCCAATTCACCGCTGGTCAAGACCGCAATCGCGGGCGAGGATGCCAATTGGGGCCGCGTCGTCATGGCTGTCGGCAAGGCGGGCGAGCCTGCCGAGCGCGACCTCTTGTCGATCCGCTTCGGCGGGGTCGAGGTCGCCGCGCAAGGCATGGTCGTGCAGGGCTATGACGAAGCGCCGGTGGCCGCGCATCTGAAAGGTGCCGACATCCTGGTCGAGGCCGATATCGGGCTGGGCCAGGGACGCGCCACGGTGTGGACCTGTGATCTGACGCACGGATATATCTCGATCAACGCCGATTACCGGAGCTGAGCCATGCTGACCATCTGGGGCCGCCTCAACTCGCACGGTCACGTCCGTCAATGAGGTGTAATTTGGGGTGTGGTCACCGGGCTGCATGGTCAGGCGGCCTTGGGTGTAAT
>JAIERC010000011.1 GCA_019747165.1 Sphingomonas sp.
TGGGCCTGACGATTGAGACGGTGAGCCGCCAGCTCACGCGGATGAAAGCCGCCGGGCTGATCGCGCTGCCGGGGCTCCGCGCCGTCACCATCCGCGACCGCGCCGCGCTCGAAGCCCGCGCCGAGGCTGCGGCCTGACGGTGAAGAGAATCGCAAAATGATCAGAAACCGTTATTTTTTAGATGCTTTCTTTTGGGGAGCATTGCGAGATGCCCCCATTTTTACTCGCAAATGTTTCGGATGGAGGCGACCAATAGCAGTTGGCCACCCATCGCTGACAGCGATCAGTCGCCTTTTCACATCAATCTTTGCCGAAGAAAACCTCCTTCTCCGATCTGAAAGTCGTCGCCTAATTCCCGCTTGACGCGTTTGGTCGAATGAATGCCGGACACGCACTTTCAAACTGGATGAGAAACCGGGGATCAAAAAAACTGGACTATCGGTTAGCCACCTGCAGGTTTCGTGATAAAGGACTTGAATGGTGATACTTTGAAAATCCGATCGATGCTCTGTCTAGATCAGATGATGCAGGTGAGTGGGGGCAACGCAACCGCATCGGTACGCTCTGACGCCCTTGGCTTTTCGATGCTCGCGGGTACTGACAAGAAGCTCGGCGGCAAATCGCAATTGGCCTTTGCGGTGCCTCTGCAAGAGGCGGGCGGCGCCGAATGCTTCCGTTCAAGCACTTTTTTTTCCAAACTATCTTTGGGTAGATATCGTCTTGCCAACAGGCTTTTTTGGCGATCCATCTATCGTTGTGCGGCTGGCATAATCCGCTCAGCTGAGGCGGCAGGCGAAGGACTAATGTTTCGGGGCCGCAACGCCGGCAAAGTTGCTTTAGAATTTTCGCTGCAGCGGCCTGACTGAATCACGGCGATGCGCATACTTTCAGTCATAGCAGTGATGATGGCGCTGTCATTCGTGGAGCATTGCCACGCGATGCCGTTTTTGTCGCATCACGCAAAAATTGTTATCACGAAAACAAAGATCGACGACTGGACTCTTGAAATTGCACGGAATCCATTTTCAGAAGGCCAGACATGTAAGCTTCGCGCCGTCAATAACCGGGCGTTTTATGCGAACGGCGCCGTTGCGTTCCGTTTCAGGCAGCGTTGGGACCTCAGCGAGGCGGTCTATCGGTTAGACGGCGCTGCGCCGCGCCATAGCCGGAATGATCTTCCCCAACTTTTGGCCCTAAAAGTTCCGATTGATCGCGGTGGAATGGACAATGCCAGCGGGGGTCTCGTTTGGATTCCATATGATCGGCTTGTCGAGGCTAACCAGGTAACCATCCAGCCGCAGCCCGGACGTAATCTTACCAATTTTCGATTCCGCGGGCTTCGATCGCTGCACGATATTGCAATTGCGAAAGGCTGCGTACCGGACAGCCGTTTTGTTGAGCGATGATGGGGGGCGGATTATTGGTATTGCTGATGGCACCGCTTCTCGCGGGCTTCATCGAGATGGACGAGGCGGATGCCGCAGCGTCGAGTAAAGGCATCACCGCGTCTGCTGATCCGATCGCGATAAAGTGCGCTGGTCGCACCCGCTCGACCTGCTCGAGTTCGACAAGGACGTCACAGCATTTGAAATTGCCTTCGTTTGACGTCGAGCCTGAACCGCAGCCAACCGAAACGCTTGCTGGCGCGCTTGAGGCAGCATACCGGACCGCACCTGCACTTGCCGCTCAGCGGTATCAGCTTCGGGCGACCGACGAGGATTATGCGCAAGCAATCGCCGAACTGAACCCTACCAGCACGTTCGAGATCGTCGGTGGTTATGGCAGGACGGTTCCAGATCGGACGACGCAAGCACGGGTCTCTGTCGTTCAACCCCTCTACACCGGGGGGCGTGCCACCGCAGACCGCGAGGCAGCTTTGGCAGCAGTCGGGGCGGGACGCGAACAACTGCGAGGCGGCGAGGGCGACCTCCTTCTACAAGTGATCACCAGCTATGCCGACATCCGGCGCGACTCGGAGGTGCTGCGATTGCGTGCCGCCAACTTGAAGCAGCTTACGGCGACGCTTGATGAGGTGAAGGCGCGGCGCGAAGCGGGTGAACTGACGCGAACAGATATCGCTCAGGCTGAAACACAGCTCTTGCTCGCACAGGCTCAGTTCAACGTCGCCGAACAACAATATGAGGCCGATCGTGCAACTTATGCGGCGCTGGTGGGACATGACCCTGGCGCGCTCGCACCATCACCGCCCTTGCCGCAGCTGCCGGGATCGATCGATATGGCGTTCGACCTTGCCTACACTTCCAACCCCGATTTGGCGCGAGCGATTGCCACCGAGCGCGCCTCGCGCGCGCGCATTGCCGCTGCTCGCGCGGACGGTAGGCCTACTGTGTCCTTGCGCGGGTCGGCGAATTTTATCGGCCAGGTCGCCCCCCTTAATCTCGTAAACGGGAATCAGGTGTTCGATGGTCAGGCGGTGCTAACGATCCCGCTCATCACCGGCGGGCGCGTGCGATCGCTTGTTGCGCAGGCGCAGGATCGTAATGCCGTCGATCGCGTCGGGATCGAGGCAATGCGCCGGCGTGTGGTCGAGAGGATCGTCACCAGCTGGAATGCAATCGCCACCGGGCAGCGCAACGTCGAAGTGGGCAAAGCGCAACTCGCGTCGGCGCGCGTGTTCGACGAGGGAACGTTTGAGGAATATCGCGCAGGGCTGCGTTCGACGTTTGACGTGCTATTCGCGCATGGCTCGCTCCGCGATGCTGAGATTGCGCTCGTCAATGCCCGCCGCGATACCTATGTTGCTCAAGCGACGTTGCTGCGCCACATTGGTTTCCTGGAGGCGCGAGCGTTGCTAACTGGGACGGGTCTCCACCATCCCGATCTCCATTTTGACAAGATTAACAATCGCGCCAGAGTACCCTGGGCCGGCGCAGTCCAAGCGCTTGACCGGGTCTATTCCACCCGACCCAGCCAGGCTGGCCTCGAGCAGCCGTCGGCCGGTGAAGGCGACCCCGCGATCGTGCCTGCGCCTGAGCAGCCGAAAATTTCACCCGCACGCACCTCTCCGGTTGTTCCGATCCCCGGTACGACGGGGCGTCCGTTATCTGATCGGAGCCTCAAACGACCATGAGCGGCGTCAATCCTGAAGTCGAGATCGGCCAGGCGAGCGACGATAGCGGGCCGATCGCGCTGGCCGCGATGTTTGCGATGCATCGGATCGTGGTTGATCCCTTGCAATTGCGCCACAGTCTTGGACATTATCACGCTGCAAGCTCGCGCGATTTACTCCGTATCGCTAAGGGGCACCGGGAGGTGCGGGCTCGCTCTATTCAAACTACGTTCGATAAGCTCGTACGTATGCCATTGCCCGCGATTGCAAACGGATCGCAAGGTTGGTTCATCGTGGGCCGGGTCGCTGGAGACGAAGCGCTCGTTCAATTCGTGACCCAACAGCCGGGCGTCACGGAGTTTCCGATCCGCAAGCTCACCCGCGATGAACTCGAAGCGATCTGGTCAGGCGAGTTGGTGTTGATCACCACGCGCGAGGGTTTGGGTGCCGCTGGACGACCCTTCGACTTTACCTGGTTCATCCCCCAGATTGTCAAATACCGTCGGCTAATTGGCGAAGTCCTGCTGGTTACGCTTGCGCTTAACCTGCTCGGTCTCGCAGCACCGCTGTTCTTCCAAAACGTTGTCGATAAGGTCTTGGTCCACGGTTCACTCGACACACTTACCGTGCTCGCAATCGGTTATGTCGCGGTCTCGTTCTGGGAAACCGCGTTCGGGTGGTTGCGTACGCGGCTCTATTCCGAAACCAGTCAGAAGATCGATGTCGAACTCGGTGCGCGGCTGTTTCGGCATCTACTCGGGCTTCCGATCGGCTATTTCGAGGCGCGGCGCGTGGGTGATATCGCGATGCGCGTACGCCAGTTGGAAACAATACGCGAATTTCTGACCAACGCCTCTTTAACGGTTCTGGTCGATCCCGCCTTCACGGTAGTCTTTCTTGTCGTAATGTGGTTCTACTCGGTCAAACTATTTCTGATTTCGGTACTAACGATCCCGGCTTACGTCCTGGTGGCGGTTTTCGTGACCCGCCCTCTGCAGGCTAGGATCGAGGAGAAGTTCGAACGCGGAGCAGCCAACAACGCGCTGCTCGTCGAGAGTATTTCTGGCATCAA
This sequence comes from Sphingomonas sp., assembly GCA_019747165.1. Taxonomy (GTDB): domain Bacteria; phylum Pseudomonadota; class Alphaproteobacteria; order Sphingomonadales; family Sphingomonadaceae; genus Sphingomonas. Next base: position 4,143 of record JAIERC010000011.1, read on the forward strand.
CACGCTAAAGGCCGGCGCAGTAGAGCCGCAATGGCAGGAACGGTGGGAGCGACAACTGGCCGGCTACAGTACCGCCAGCCAAAGAGTAATCAACATAGGCAACACTGGGTCGCAGCTGATCCAATTAATCTCCAAGCTTAACCTTGCGGCGATTCTTTATTTTGGTGCCGAGGCGGTGATCGCACACAAGCTAACCGTTGGTGGCCTTGTCGCTTTCAATATGTTTGCGCAGCGCGTTTCAGGCCCTGTAATTCGTATGGCGCAGCTGTGGCAGGATTTCCAGCAGGTGCGCATCGCGATCGCCCGACTGGGTGACGTACTCAACCAGCCAATGGAGCCTGGCGCCGGCAGTCGCACTGCATTGCCCGCTATCAGGGGCGACATCGCGTTCAATATGGTGCGGTTTCGCTATGGCCTTGAAGGGCCATGGACGCTTGAGGACATTGACTTGAAGATTGCTGCGGGCGCTTCGCTTGGGATTGTCGGCTCGTCTGGTTCGGGCAAGTCGACGTTGACCAAGCTACTGCAGCGGCTCTACGTCCCGCAGGGTGGTCGGATCACGATCGACGATGTGGACATTGCACAGATCGACCCCGCGTGGTTGCGTCGGCAGATCGGCGTTGTGCTTCAGGAGAACCTGCTCTTCAATCGCTCGATCCGCGAGAACATTGCTTTGCCCAATCCGGCAATGCCGCTCGCAGCGGTGATCGAGGCTGCGCGATTGGCAGGTGCACACGACTTCATCCTAAAGCTACCCGGTGGCTATGACACCCCGGTCGAAGAACGCGGGACCAACCTGTCAGGTGGCCAACGTCAGCGACTTGCGATTGCGCGTGCCCTCGTCACACGACCGAGAATCTTGATCCTTGATGAGGCAACCTCTGCACTCGATGCTGAAAGCGAGGAGATCATCCAGGCCAACTTGAAGGCGATGAGCCAGGGCCGCACCGTGGTTATCATCGCGCACCGGCTTTCGGCGGTGCGGCAATGCGATACCATCATCGCGCTCGAAGGCGGCAGGATTGTCGAGCGCGGCACGCACGCTGAACTCTTACGTGCGGGTGGCCGCTATGCTGATCTGCATCGCCGTCAGAGCGGTCTTGCCGATAGCGGTGCCGCATGAGCGGGCCCGGTCACTACCTGGGGGTGATCCGCGAGGCGCTACGTGCCGATCGAGAAAGGCGCAAAACGCATCAAGTCAGCCGGGAAACGGAGTTCCTCCCCGCCGCGCTCGAGGTCGTCGAACGGCCAGTCTCGCCTACCGGAAGGCTCACCGCCTGGGTGCTGATTGCCTTGCTCGTCGCGACGCTAGCGTGGCTCATTCTGGGCAAGGTTGATGTGGTCGCGTCGGCCACCGGCAAGGTCCTGCCCAGCGGCAGCATCAAGATTGTCCAGTCGGCCGGGTCTGGCGTGGTTGCTGCAATCCACGTTGCCGACGGCGATCGGGTCACCAAGGGGCAGGTTCTCATTGACCTTGATCTAACGCTATCGTCGGCCGAGCTCGAACAGGCGAACAAGGCGCTACTCGCTACAGAACTTGATGTCGCGCGCAACCGGGCTGTTGGCGACGCGCTCAGGGGCGGTGGATTACACTTTGCGCCACCTCCTGGAACCCCTGGAGACATCTCGGCGACACAACAGAAACTGATTGCTGCCCAACTCGCCGAGGTTAACTCGGCCGTCGCAGGTTACAGCGCCGCGCGGTCGTCTGCGCTCGCCGATGCACGCGCCGCCGATGCGCAGCGGAGCAAGTTCGACGCTACACTACCAATCCTCGATCACGAGCTCGACGCGATGAACCGGCTTGACGCTCAAGGCTATGCGCCTGGGCTGCGCCTACTCGAACTGCAACGTCAGCGCCGCGTCGAGCAGGGTGACCGCGATGTCGCCTTGGCGCAGCACGCGCGTGCTATGGCCGAAGCTCGGCGTCTTGCTGCGCAGATAGCGCAGACGCGTGATCAGGCAATTCGGCAGACTCTGGCCGATCTCGCTAAGGCCGAAAGCGAGGCGATCCAGAAACGAGAGGAGGTGACTAAGGCGATGCGCCGGAAGGGCCTTAAGCGATTGCTGTCGCCGGATAACGGGACCGTTCAGCAACTTGCGGTACACACGATCGGCGGCGTGATCGAGCCAGCTCGCACGCTTATGGTCATTGTGCCCACTCATGGCGAAATCGAAGTCGAGGCCCGCGTCTTGAACAAGGACATCGGCTTTGTGCGCGAGGGGCAGAGCGCCGAGGTGAAGTTCGAGGCCTTTCCCTTCGCACGCTATGGAACGGTTCCAGGCAAAGTTGTGTCGCTGAGCCGTGATGCAGTGGTCGATCCCAAGCTTGGTGCAACCTACGTGGCGCGCATTCGCCTGACTCGCGCGACAATTATGGTCGACGACAAGCCGGTGCTGTTATCTTCGGGCTTGGCCGTTACCGTCGACATTCGCACCGGATCGCGCCGGATTATTTCCTGGCTGTTGAGCCCAATCCAGACCTCGGTCTCGCAGGCGGGAAGAGAAAGATGAGATTGGGCCTGAGCCTGAACCTGAACCTGAGCGCCTGAGATGCTGGGAAGATCGGCAGCATTGCCCGATGCGCAGCAATTCGGAAGCAAAACGCTGACATGCGCTACCTTAGGTATAAAAAAACCAAGACCGAGGCATTTTTGGCGATTCGTGATAAGGTCTTGCAAAATACCTTGCTGGATGCCCATAATTTCAGCTAATAAAAATTTTGAAATATAGGGGGTTAGCCGTAGTCGCGATCCTCGTTGGCCAAAAAACTCTGGTTATCGCTGAACGAGAATGGGCGAGCATCTCACCGGGTGAATTTTTACATGTTTTCAGCCCAATTAAGGCCAAGAATGCACTTCAGTTGATGGGGGGGGGGATGCCGGTCGTCAGCGACTTTACAGCATTACTTAATTCGTCGATTTCATCGACGCCAGGCAAAGCAGCATTTTACACATTTTCATTTGCGTCGGCCCCGCCAGCTTACCTGACTGCGATCTATTCGCCTGCACAACTCGCAACGTTCGGCTCTATGAACGATGCGCAAAAAGCAGCGACCCGCTCGGCGCTGGATGCGTGGGCGTCGATTTCCGGGATCACGTTCTTCGAAGTGACCAACAGCGTCGGTGATATCAATTTTGGCATTTACGATTTGGCTGCTCTTGGAAGTCCAGGAGCGGCAGGTTTTGCGTATTATGGTTCCCCGACGGTACGCGATGGGTTTTCTAGCGATATTTTTTTGCTGCAATCTTATGCATCAGACGCGCGTGTTTTGCTTCACGAAATCGGCCATGCAATCGGGCTGAAACATCCCTTCGAAGGTAGCACAACTCTTGACCCCGCGCTGGACGATCTCTCGCGCACCGTTATGAGTTACACCTTTAGAGGAAGCACTGGCGATAGGCTTGGTTCATTCGACATTGCCGCAATTCAATATTTATACGGTACCAACAGCAATGATGGCACCCAAGTCGCTAGCTGGAACTGGAACGCAACAACCGAGACACTGACTCAAAACGGTGGAGCAGCCGATGATGTAATTGCAGGTGTTGCGTCGCGCGACGTTATTTTTGGCGGCGCAGGCAATGACAAAATCGACAGCGGATCGGGCGGTGACTATATTGATGGCGGCGATGGCAACGACAATATTAATACCATTGTCGCTTCTGGCTACGGCGCGGTTACGATTCTTGGCGGGGTCGGCAATGACGCGATTCGTTTGGGCGTTGGCGTCGCCCCGCCTGGTTTCAGCATAGATGGCGGTGCCGGGACGGATTCGCTCAATATTTATTCGCTCAATTCAACGCAGCCGCTCAACCTGTCGCTGTCGGGCGATGGAGTAAGCAGCGGCCTTGTAACCAATGTCGAAAACATACAGATTTCCGGTACAGCGCGGGGTGATAATATCACTGGATCGGCCGGTGCCGATACAATCAGTACCTTTGGCGGCAATACCGTTATCAGATCTGCAGGTGGCAACGATTCCATTTTTGTGCGGATTAGTGCAGCGAATGAAACACTCTTCATTGATGGCGGAGACGGTAATGACTACGTGGGTCTCGAATTAATAGATGTTACACGAAATTTTTTCTCTAATATTATTTTAATTGGTGGTAGTGGTAGCGATATTTTTTACTTTAATTACTATGGAACTCAGTCGTTAACATTTTCCATTGGGGCTAGCATCACGAGCGGGAGTCAAATCACTGGATTCGAATTTTTTGGGCTACAGGGGGCAAGCGGCAACGATTTTCTAACGGGCTCAGACTTTGCAGACACGATCTACGGCAATGATGGTAACGATACGATTATTGGTGGCGGCGGTCGAGATGCTCTGTTCGGTGGGAATGGCGCTGACACATTCGTTTTTTCGAGCGCAGCCGATTCTCTGGCCCAGACTCCCGATACAATTTTCGACTTCACCACCGGGGTTGATACGATCGATCTTCTGGCTTTCCCGATTTGGAACCTCGCAGTTGTCGGTAGCCAGTTAACGGGGGTCGGTTTGGGTGGGAACTTCGCAGTGAGTTTCTCCAACGGCAATGCTAAAATTGCCGATATCAGATCTCAAAGCGTAGGCTTTTACGCTGCCGGCACAAATGCTGCAGATACACTGAGCGGTCAAACTGGCCGTGATTACCTTAACGGCGGCGGCGGTAACGACAGTTTGTCTGGCGCTAGCGGTGATGACTTTCTAAACGGCGGCGTCGGCAATGATACGCTCGATGGCGGCACGGGCGTCGACACCGCGATCTATGCCGCGACGCGCGCCCAATCGACAATCACCCGTAATGCCGGCGGCACGATTACGATCACGTCCACCGCCGACGGCACCGACACCGTGTCGGGCGTCGAGCTTTTTCAGTTCGCCGACGGGCTCTTTTCCTTCCGGTACGCCGATCCGGGCGGCACGCGGGTTAGCAACTTCGCCGTCAACGCGGGTGGTTGGTCGTCGCAGGACAGGTTTTCGCGGCATGTGGCGGATGTCAACGGCGATCGCTTTGCCGATATCGTCGGGTTCGGGCAGGCGGGGACGTTTGTGTCCTACGGCCAGCGCGACGGCTCTTTCAGCGCGGTAACCTTCGCCTTCGCCAACTTCGGCGCGAACCAGGGGTGGACGAGCGACAACGCGTTTCGCCGCGAACTGATCGACGTCAACCGCGATGGCCGCGCCGATATTGTCGGGTTCGGCGTCGCCGGCGTGTTCGTGAGCCTCGCGCAGGCCAATGGCACTTTTGCCGCGCCCGTGCTTGGCAACACCAACTTCAACCAGGCCAATGGCTGGTCGAACCAGGATGCCTTTGCGCGCACGCTGGGCGACGTCAACGGCGATGGCTTTGCCGATGTCGTTGGCTTCGGCGTTGCGGGCACGTTCGTGGCGCTCGGCAGGGGCGACGGCACGTTCGGTGCGGCTACGTTCGCGGGCGCCAGTTTCGGCGCGAACCAGGGCTGGACATCCGACAACAGGTTCCACCGCACCGTCGCTGACGTGAACGGGGATGGGCGCGCCGACGTCATCGGGTTCGGTGTTGCGGGCACGTTTGTGGCGCTGGGCCAGGCCAATGGCACCTTCGCCGCGCCGACGCTGGCGCAGGCCAATTTCGGCACCAACCAGGGCTGGTCGAGCCAGGATGCGTTCGCGCGCCTTGCGGGCGACGTCAATGGCGATGGCCGCGCCGACGTGGTCGGCTTTGGCGTTGCGGGGACGTTTGTGTCCTACGGCCAGAGCGACGGCACATTCAGCGCCGCTGCCTTCGACGTCGCCAACTTCGGCGCCAACCAGGGCTGGACATCCAACAACCTCCTCCCCCGCGACCTCGCCGATCTCAACAATGACGGCAGGGCCGACATCATCGGGTTCGGGTTCAACGGCGTCTTCGCAAGTACTGCATTCGCGGGGTAAGGGGCGCGATCAGGATACGGAGCGGGTGTCTGCTTTAAAAGGGCGTTGCCCATCCTCACGCAGCGATATCGGTATATTGGTTCGATGATAGTAAAACCATCGCGGCGCGTACTGCGCCATGCCGGGGGGATGGCGAGCACTGCAGCGCCGTGAGCCGGGTGATCGATACATAAGGCCATTCGGAACGCCGGGCCTATGGCCTGATGGGCATTCATCCGCGTGTTTATCGTTACAGTTCGTAGGCGTGGCCTGACGCCGCCGGTGTTACGCTGATTGTCGTTTGGCGTAGGATGCTTTTCCTGCGGCGCGGCGCTTGGCGATTTGAGCGATGTACCATTGGACTTCGCGTTCATTGATCGTCTCGGGGTCGAAGGCATGGCCGTAGCAGCCATGGTGCCACTCGACGACTTCGGCATGTTCTGGGTGTTTTGGGTTGGCGATGGCGTCGAGGAAGGTCTCGAACCCGGGTGTGCCGCCGCAGTCTTCGGGCGGTGCGCGGCGTTCGCCATCGACATAGCGCGGGTATTTGACGTTGGCGTCGCCGGTGCGGATATCCTCGATCGTGATGATGTGATGCCAGTCGTCGCCCATATCGTAGGTGTAATCGAACGTGGTGATGCCGCGATCGATGAGCGTCTTGAGCTTGGTCGTCCTGGCGGCGTGCAGCCGGTCGTCGGGCCATTCGGGATCGGGCACGCCGTAGCGGCGGTCGCCTGCCTCGAAGTGCCAGAGGTGATAGTCGAGCCAGCCCATCGCCGCCTGGATGCTGTCATGGACCATCTTGAGGCTGGCATCGACGGGCACGTCGATGCGCCGCCAGATCGCGGGTTCGGTATCGGCGAGGCGGATGTGCAGGCGGGCAACAGTCTCGGTCACGCCGCCAGTCTATCGCGCTCGGCGGCTGCTTGCCAGTTTCATTGCATGATGTCGTCGAGGCGCGAAGCGGGCCAACCTTCGCCGATGCGGGTGAGGATATCGGTGAGCCGGGCCTGCGGCTCGACGTCGTTCAACTTGGCGGTCTCAATGGCAGAGAAGATCGCGGCCGCGCGCTCGCCGCCCTTGACCGAGCCCGCGAACAGCCAGTTGCGGCGCCCGACGGCGACGCTGCGCAACGCGCGCTCGGCGACCCCATTGTCGATCTCGACCTCGCCGTGATGGAGCAAGCGGGTGAGCAACGGCC
>JAIERC010000035.1 GCA_019747165.1 Sphingomonas sp.
GCCCGTTCCTGAAATCCTTCCCGGTCTTCGATCTCGCCAATGTTGAAGTGTTGCGCGGGCCGCAGGGCACCTTGTTTGGCCGCAACACGCCAGCAGGCGTCGTCAAGCTGACATCGGCCAAGCCGGGTGATGTCTGGTCGGGCTATGGCAGCCTGTCCTGGGCGACCTACAACACCGTCAATGCCGAGGCAGCCGTTGGTGGCCCAATTGGCGGCGGGTTCTCGGTTCGTGCATCGGGCATTTTGCAGCGCCGTGACAATTGGGTCACCAACACCTCCACCACCGGCAATGCGAACCGGATGCTGGAGGGCTATACTGACCTCGCCGGTCGCTTCCAGATCGCGTATAATAGCGGCGATTTCAACGCGTTGCTGAACGTGCATGGCCGCGATCTGACGGGCACGCCGCGCGTGTTCCGGGCCGGGGCGATCCAGCGAGGCAGCAACAATTTCTCCGCCGGTTTCCGGCCCGATCAGGTCGCGCTCGACGGCTATACCAGCCAGGCGCTGACGCAATGGGGCATCAACCTGAAGCTCGATTATCATGTCGATGGCGTCGGCACCTTTTATTCGGTGACCGCCTTTGAAAAGGCACGGGTCGAAAGCACGGGTGATATCGATGGCGGCAACACCTATGCCTTCCCACCGGTTGGCCTTAATCGCGCACTTTTCCCGGTCAACACCGGTGGCCTGACGCGTCCGGAAGAATTCAGCCAGGAACTGCGCTTTGCTTCCGAGGAATTCGGAGGAGTCCGCGCGCAGGGCGGCTTCTATTATTTCAATCAGAAGCTGAATTATTCGGAATTCAATTATAATTTCCCGACGACCGGATCGCGCGCCCGCGATCTGAATTCGTTCATCGATCACAACAACAGCAACGAGAATTACGGCATCTTCGCCTCGGTCGAATATAAGGCGACCGATAAGCTGACGCTCCGCGCCGGTGGCCGCTATTCGCATGACGACCGCAATGACCTGATCACCGACCGGACGCCGGGCGGATCAGGTATCGTGTTCGGCCTGCCACTGCCAATCCGCACCCTCACCAGCGATGGCGAGTTCACCTGGGACGTCAGCGGCACCTACGCCGTTACCTCCGATGTGAGCATCTATGCGCGAGTCGCCACCGGCTATCAGGGGCCGGCGATCCAGGACCGCGTTACCTTTGGCAGCGTGCCGGTTGTCGCCCCCAAGCAGACGACGATCTCCGGCGAGGCCGGCATCAAGGGTTCGACGCCAGACCGCACCCTGCGCTTCGCGCTCGATGGCTATTATTGGAGCACGGATGATCTGCAGATAACCGCCGTCGGCGGTGCCTCCAACTCGACCCGGCTGTTGTCCGCGGCCAATGCGGTTGGGTACGGCGTCGAAGCCGAAATTGAGGCCCGGCCGATCCCGGCGCTGACGCTGACCGGCAGCGCAAGCTATAACTTCACCGAGCTGCGTGATCCGACCATCGGCGTTGCGCCCTGCGGATCGGGCGTCTGCACCCCGACTGACCCGATCGTTGCTGGGCTGGCGCGGATCAACGGCAATGATCTGCCCCAGGCACCGCGCTTCGTCGCCAACTGGACGGGTCGCTATGCGGTGCCGGTCGGGGACGGCGAGGTCTATTTCTTCACTGACTGGGCCTATCGCAGCTCGGTCAATTATTTCCTCTATGAAGCGCTTGAATTCCGCGGTCGCCCGCTGCTCGAAGGCGGGTTGAAGCTTGGCTACAAGGTCAACCAGAACCTCGATTTCGGCGTCTATGTGCGCAACGTGACCAACCAGATCCGCAGCACCGGCGCGATCGATTTCAACAACCTGGCCGGTTTCATCAACGATCCCCGGATCATCGGTGGGCAGTTGCGCGTCAGTTTCTGATGTCGCTGCGTTGAATTGAAAAACCGCCGTCCGGGCGACCGGGCGGCGGTTTTCTTTTGCGCTACATCTCGATGATCTGGGTGCCCAGCCGCGCCGCCTCGGCAGGGTCATGGGTGACCATCAGGATCGGCAGCTTCAGCACGTCGCGGATATGCTCGATCGCGACCATGATCTCCTCGCGGCGCGGTCGATCGAGCGAGGAAAGCGGCTCGTCGAGCAGCAGGAAGCGCGGCCCGGCCAGCAGCGCCCGTCCAATCGCCACCCGCCGCGCTTCGCCGCCGGAAAGTGTGCGCGGCCAGCGATCAAGCAGATGCCCGATGCCGAGAAAATCGGTGACCGCCGGCGTATCAATCCAACGATGTTCAGGCGCGGCAAGCTGCTGTCCATAAGCCAGATTCGCCTCCACGCGCAGGTGGCGAAACAGGCGCGCTTCCTGAAAGACATAGCCCGCCCGACGTTGTGGGGTGGGAACGTCGATCCCTTGTGCGGCATCGAACAGGCGCTCCCCACCGACCACGATATGTCCCTGTTCGGGGATCAGCAGCCCGGCGATCATGTTGAGCACACTGGTCTTGCCGACGCCCGATGGCCCGAACAGGATCGTCAGACCGGTTTCAGCCGCGAAACGGACGGCGACCCGCCCGTCACCAACCGCACGACTGATATCAACGTCAAAGGACATGCAGCCCCCGCCCGTTGCGGCGCGCCAATAGCTCTGATCCGACCAGGGCAGCGAGCGACAAGGCCACCGACACAAGCGCCAGCCGGATCACAATCGCCTCGCCATCGGGCAATTGCAGCGCGCCATAAATGGCGAGCGGCAAGGTCTGGGTTTGGCCCGGCACGTTGGATACGAAGGTGATCGTCGCGCCAAATTCGCCGATCGATCGCGCGAAGCCGAGCACCAGCCCGGCCAATATTCCCGGCATGCTGAGCGGCAGCGTGATCGTGCGAAAGACATGCCATCGCCCTGCCCCCAGCGTCCGCGCCGCGCCTTCCAGCCGCTGGTCGACCGCCTCAATCGACAGCCGCATCGCGCGGACCATCAGCGGTAACGCCATCACGCCCGACGCAATCGCCGCCCCGGTCCATTTGAACAGCACGCTGACCCCGAACCAGGCTTGTAGCCAGCCGCCGATCGGCCCGTTCGGCGCAAAGGCCAACAGCAACAGCCAGCCCGTCACCACCGGGGGCAGGACGAGCGGTAAGTGGACGATGCCGTCAAGCAGGATTTTGCCTGGAAAGCTGGTGCGCGCCAGCAGCCAAGCAAGCGCGAATGCCAGCGGCAAAGTGATTGCCATCGCGACCGCGCCGATCTGCAAGGTGAGAAAAATGATCTCCCATTCGGCGGGCGAGAACATGCGATCAGCGAACAATGAAGCCGTAGCGGACGAAAATCGCCTTGCCCGACAAGGATAACAGGAACCGGCGGAATCCCTCAGCCTCAGGGTTGGTCGAGCCCTTCAACCGCGCGATCGGATAGGTGATCGGCGGGTGGCTATTGGCCGCGAAGCGATAAACGACACGGACCGCCGGATCACTTCGCGCATCGGTCGCATAGACAATGCCATAGCCAGCCGCCCCGCGCGCGACCAAGGCGAGCGCCGCGCGGACATTTTCAGCCCGCACCACCCGTGGCGCGACCTGCTTCCAGATGCCAAGCCGCGTCAGGGCCGCGCGCCCATAACGCCCGGCCGGAACGGTATCGGGATCGGCCATCGCCAGCGGTGCTGCGCCAAGCGCGCGCGCGAGCCCGGCGGGCGTCGGTTCAGGATCGGCGCTGGTCATAGCGGGGCGCACCAGCACCAGCCGGTTACCGACGAGATTAGCGCGGGTGCCAGGGGCGACCAGCCCGCGGCGCTGCAGATCATCCATCCATTCCTGATCGGCCGAAATGAACAAATCGGCCGGCGCGCCAGCAGCAACCTGGCGCGCAAGCGCCGATGACGCCGCAAACGAAATGATCGGGCGGGGATGCCCGCGCTTTGCCCAAGCATCAGCCGCCGCATTCATCGATTCCTGGAGCGAGGCAGCGGCGAGCACGAGCGGCGCCGGCACACAGCGTTCCGCCGCAATCGCACTGCCCGCCCAGGCTAACGCCAGCAGCATTATCATTACAAACCGCATTGTCGCGACGTCCCTGCTATTTCCCGCCATATATAGCAGTCCCGCGCGGTCGCCAATCGATCGCGCATGAAATTCCCTCCCTATGCCCGTTGATCATTCCATCGCGCGAACGACATCTATATACGATGAGATATAGAGAGTCGCTTGTTTTTGGACCAACGGGGTGGGCATGAAGGTGAAGTGGGGAGGTCGCGCGGTGTTGGCGCTGGCGATGATCGCTGGCACCCCCGCAGCGATCGCCAAATCAGCAGCGGCGATTGCTGACAAAACATCGCCAGCCCCGGAAACGACTGAGGCGCCGATCGCCGAGGGCGATGCCACCCAGCTCCCTGCCGTTGTCGTCACCGCGCGTCGCCGCGAGGAAGATGCCGCGCGCGTTCCCGCCGCGCTGTCCGTGGTCGATGGTGGTCTGATCGATCGATCCTATACGGTGAACACACAGCAATTGAGCGTGCTGGTGCCGTCGCTGAATTATAGCTCGGCCAATCCGCGCAACACCGCCTTCACAATCCGTGGTCTTGGCAGCAGCGTGGTTGCGGTGAGCCAGGCCAATGACGGGCTGGAATCGGGCGTCGGCTTCTATATCGACCAGGTCTATCACGGCCGCCCCGCCACCGCCGCCTTCGACTTTGCCGATATCCAGCAGATTGAGGTGTTGCGCGGGCCGCAGGGCACGGTGTTCGGCAAGAATACGACCGCCGGGGCCATCAACATCACCACCCGGCTGCCAACCTTCGAGACGGAGGCATTCGGTGAAGTCTCCTATGGCGGCTATAATTATGTCCAGGCCAAGGGGTGGGTATCGGGGCCGATCAGCGACACGATCGCCGTTCGGCTGTCTGGCCTGCTGACCCGGCGCGACGGCGTGATTGACAATGTCCGGCTGGGCCGCGCGCAGAATGACCTCGGCAATCAGGCGGTGCGCGGGCAATTGCTGTGGAGGCCAAGCGACGCCCTGTCGCTGCGCGTGAGCGCTGATTTCACGCGTTTCAAGAGCGAATGTTGCACGCAGGTTTATCTGCGCGTTGGGCAAAGCCTGCGTCCAGCGGCGCGGCAATATCCCTTTCTGGCCGCCAATGCACCCGGCGGCCCCTATGCGCCCGCCAGCACCAACCCCTATGACCGGTTGACCGATATTGATGCCGCGCTGGGCGTGGACACCAATGAAGGTGGCGCATCAGTGATCGGCGACTGGAATCTGGGCGGCGCGACGCTGACGTCGGTCAGCGCGTGGCGATTCTGGAACTGGGATGCCGATAATGACCGCGACTATACTGGGCTACCGATCCAGCTGACCCAGCATATCCCCTCGCGCCAGGACCAATATAGCCAGGAACTGCGCATTGCCTCCAATGGCGAACGGCGCTTCAGCTATGTCGCGGGCCTGTATTTCTATACCCAGACGATCACCGGGCGGCCGATCAGCATCTATGGTCCGGCCGCCACCTATTGGCTGATCGGGCCTGTGACGGGGGCGTCCAACACGCCAGTGCCGGCGACCCTGCTCGATGGCTATGGCACCGACGGCAGCACGCGCTTCCGCGCCGACAGCTATGCGGTTTTCGGCGAGGCCAATTGGAAGATCACCCCGCGCCTGACCGCGACCGGGGGCCTGCGCTATACCTATGAGGTCAAGGACGCGAATTACGACACCTTCACCTTTGGCGGGCTACAGACTAGCAACACCGCGTTGCGCAATGCCCAGCTCTACGTCCTGCGCGGGCAGACTTATGCTGCGCACACGATCGAGGATAATCTCTCGGGTCGCGCCAACCTGTCCTATCAGGTCTCGGATGGCGTGTTCGGCTATGCCAGCTATGCGCGCGGCTTCAAATCGGGCGGGATCAATGTATCGGGCTTGCCGCTAGATGCGCAGAACCAGCCCGTTCTTGCCACCGCGGTGATCCGCCCGGAAGTCAACCAGACCTGGGAAGGCGGCTTCAAATCGCGCCTGTTCAACCGGCGGCTGTCGCTCGATCTGGCGGGCTATTACACCACAGTGCGCGATTTCCAGGCGACAATCGTTGACAGCAGCCAGACGGTGGCACTGCGCGGCTATCTGTCAAATATTCCGCAAGTGACCGTCGCCGGGTTCGAAGCCGATGCCACCGCGCTGATCTTCAGCAACTTCACGTTGCGGGGTTCGCTGGCCTATGCCGATGGCACCTATAGTCGCTATCGCGCCGGCCCGTGCCCGCTTGAGCTGCAGACCAGCGGCACGACGGCCTGTAACCTGACCGGCCGATCGCTTGCCAGCCTGCCGAAATGGTCGGAATCGCTGATCGTCGATTACCACCCGGTCATTCCCGGCACGGGCGGCAAGCTCAGCCTGGCGCTGCATGCCGACACGATCTGGCGCAGTGGTTTTTCGGGTGACCCCACCTTGTCGCGCTTCACTTATGTCAACGCCTATTCGCTGACCAATGCGAGCATCGGCATCCGATCGATCCATGGCTGGGAAGTCGCAATCTTCGCGCGCAACCTGTTTGGCGCAAGCTATATCCAGAATGTGACGATCCAGGCGGGTAATTCTGGCCTGATCCTGGGCACGCCGAGCGACCCCCGGATCATTGGTTTTACCCTACGCGCGCGGCAATAGCCAAGGCCGAGGGACAACCGTTAATCGCCCTTGCCAAGCTTCTCCAGCGCGGCACGCAGCGCAACATTTTCGGCACGCAGCTTCACGATTTCTGAAAAATATTGATCCCTCTGGCGCGCAATCTCAGCCACAATGCGCCCCGCATCCTCCAACTCGCCGCGACGATTCTGGCTATCTTCAAGCGCCTTGGCCAGCATCGCATTCTGGCGCTTCAGGCTAGACCTCCCCATGCGATCCTTGATCGCATGCGCACCGATTGTCTTGGCCAGCCAGGCAATGACTTCGCCACCGCCCATATTGTCAGCGCCGACAATCGACCGTCGGGATACGCGGAATCAGCGTGCGAGCATGCGGCGCTGCCGCTCGCCCTCTGCCTGGGCCTTGGCCAGCGTCGCCATCAGCCGCGACTGGGCGCGATGTTCGGCGGCAAGCGCTGCCCTGACGTTCACGGCAAGCGCCTCGAACTCAGCAACCGGGTCCATGGTCGACAGAACCGTTTCGGAATGCATGATCGTTGCCATGCCGATCATATAGCTGCAAAACGTCAATAAATCAATCGCACGGGACCGATCCTCAGCCCTCATCCCCCATCCGAAGCGCCGCGATGAACGCCTCCTGCGGGATGCTGACCGAACCATATTCGCGCATCCGCTTCTTGCCCTCTTTTTGCTTGTCGAGCAGCTTGCGCTTGCGGCTGGCGTCGCCGCCATAGACTATATCAGCTCAGCGACCGACCGAACCATAATGTATGCTCGCGCGAGAAGCTGAGCTCTGCTTCCGCCACGAACGTCGCCAGCGCCGCGTCATCATGGATAAAACCCAGTTTCGCCTTAAGCAGGCCGATCTCGTGCGCAGTAATGGTGTAGGAGGCGCTGAGCTCGTTGAACTTGCGGACCTGCATCCAGCCAACCAGCGATGAGGCGAGGACAATCATCGGCTCGATAGGCAGGTTTGTGGGATCGACTTTCGTCCTGGCCAGAACCAACGTCGCCGCAATGACATAGGCCGCCGCCGTGGCGACAACCCAACCGGTGGAACTGTTGCGGTTCTGCGCGGCACGCCCGGCATACCATTCGCGTTGCTGCTGCACCCGCGCATCGCGATAATAAGCGCGGCGAGTCTCGAAATCGGCAGCGCGAACGCGTCGAATTTCCTCGGTCGCATAATCCCCAGTGGCTTCGTCATGATAAGTCAGCGCAGCCACCGAAATGTTTTCGTTGAGCACCTCCTGCAATTTGTCGCGAAACGCGGCTTCGTGCGCGTCGGCTGCGCAAAGTTCGAACGGTTGCGCCCGCATCATGTAGCGCCACGTTAACGTCTTGAGCGCCTCGGCCAAGGCGCGGCAGCGGAACCAATCCTGCTCCGGTTTCAGCAAGGACCGACTGAGCAGCACAATAAGAAGGGCAACGAATATGAGCGCGGACAATTCATAATATTCGCGCTTCTGAAAAAAATTCATCGACAAAACAGCGGCCGTCAACAGTAGCGCGTATTCGGTTTGAATCAGGCGAAAATAGAGTCGTTGCTTGCGGATTGAGGCGGCATCGGCGGCGGCGAACAGAAACGGATAATCCTCGCACAGCATTCGTGGCTCCCTGAACAGCATCCCGCTGTGAGGTAACAAATAATCGGCGCGTATGGAATCAATTAGGCGTTGACCGATCGCTCCCATCACGTTCTCATGGCGGCAGCAGGGGTGCAATTTAATGACGTCGGAAGTGCAAACCAAGGCAGGCCGATCGGACGCCACGGCGCGGCCGAAGATACACCTCGATCCGGTCGGGTTCTGGAGCTATGCGCGGGATAATGAGGATCTGTCCGAAGGCAGGCTCGCCGATATATTGCGTCAGATCAAGGCCGAGCTCGCATCGCGCTTCGGTCGACTGGAAATTTTCCAGGATACCAGCTCGATGCGCCACGGCGACGCCTGGGAAACCCGCATCCGCGAATCGATCACTCGCTCGACCTTCTTCATCCCGATCCTGACGCCGCATTTCCTGCGGAGCAAATGGTGCATGCAGGAAGTCGAGTGGTTTCTCGAACGCGAGCAGCAATTGTTCGACGCCTATCCCGATCTGCCGCGCACGAGCCGTATCTTTCCAATTCTCTATGTCGATATCGAAGGTGCGACGTCCATCCGACCGGATTTGGTGGCTAAGCTGAACGCACGCAACTGGTTTGACATGAGCGAGATGCGGTACGCCGAGCGCGTCGATGTCGGGGAGGTTGGGCGTGCGATCGGTGATTATGCAAAGAGCATCCGCACGCTGCTCATGATCGAGGTGGAAACGCCATTGAGCGCGGAGGAACGCGAGGCACTGCTGCGTGAAGCAGAGGCGGCAGCTAAAGCCGAACGCGAAGAGCAGGATGCGCGCAAGCGGGCACTCGAAGAAGCGGAACGCATCCGCGCCCTCGCCGAAGAGGAGGCCCGCGAGCAGGCACGAATCGCGGCCAAGGCCGCGGCGCTGGCGGCCGAGGTTCAGCAGCATGACGATCATGTCGCGGCATTGGCGGCGTTGAGCGCTCGCCTTGATGCTGGTCTCGCGCATAGCTGTGCGCAAGCCGAATTGCGCGAGAAGCTCGCAGCCGCCGATGCAGAGGCGAAGCACCAGCGAGATCTCGCGCGGTCGGCACGCGGCGAGCGGAATAAAAGACGGTTGCGCCGGATCCTTGTCGCTACGGGCTGGGTCATTGGCGTGGCGGTCACGCTGCTTGCGCTGCCGGTCGTCTACTTTTCGGTTTTTCCGCCAGCGCCTCGTGATGGGGGTAATGAGCAGACGTCAGTGACGGGCAATTTGGCCGGCAACATGACCGTGGACATTCGCTCCGCCCCGCCCTCGCCCGCCAAGCCCCGTTTCGCAGCAGAGGAATGGATTACCGAGCAGCCCTGGGCGGTCGGCGCCAAATGCGGCTCATCGGTCAGTTTCTCTATCGAGGGCAATGATCTGATCGTCGATCAGGGTGACGCACCGGAACGGCACGCGATTGACGCTGCGCAATCAACCGACGATCGATTAGTGGCCGACGGGCTGACGCTTTCCCGTACACCCGCGCGGTCGGCGGCGGATTCTCGAATGACGATGATCTATCCCGATTTCAAAGTGGAGGTATTGCCATGCGCCACGCGCCGTTGATTTTAGGCAGCCTTGCCAGCGCCTTGGTCCTCCTCGCGCCGGGGCATGCGGATGCCGCCGATTCCATCAAGTGCAACCTTGCCTGGGACGCGGCAAAGGCCAGATCGTCGCGCGCGGGTTATCAGAATTTCCTGAACATCTGCGGCGGTCATTCCCGCGTGCGCGACGCGCGGGCGTGGATCAGGGATCACCCGCCGACACCGACACCGACACCGACACCGCGCCCGAAACCAACGCCAACGCCTCGTCGGCCGCTAACCGCGTCCGAGGTAGTGAGGCTTGCCCACGCAGCCTACGGCGCCAAAAACTATACGGAGGCTGCGCGGTACGAGAAGCAGGCGTGTGATGGTGGAAATGCCCACGGATGCAGGGATCTTGGCATTTCATACCAGAAAGGCACAGGTGTCCCCATCGACGAGGCCATCGCCGCGCAATTTTTAAAGAAGGCCTGCGAGGGCGGCGAGGTAGATACCTGCCAAGCCGCTGCCGCTTACTACTACAGCGGCAAAGTCGTCACCGTTGACAAGGCCCTCGCCGCGCAACTCTATGAAAAAGCGTGCGATGGCAAAGTCTGGAACGCTTGCAACTCCCTTGGCTTATTATACGACGAGGGAGAGGGCGTACCCGTCGACAAGGCCCGCGCCGCGAAACTCATAGCAAAGGCGTGCGATGGCGAACTCGCGCGGGGATGCTCGAACCTTGCGGTCTTCTACGAAGAAGGCCGTGGCGTTACCGCCAATCGGCAAACCGCGATCGATCTTTATCAGAAGGCATTGCGGCTGGAGCCGACGCTCCAGGACGCGAAGGACGGCCTCAAGCAGTTGGGCATGACCCCCTAGCCCTCATCCCCCATCCTGAGCGCCGCGATAAACGCCTCTTGCGGGATACTAACCGAGCCATACTCGCGCATCCGCTTCTTGCCCTCTTTCTGCTTGTCGAGTAGCTTGCGCTTGCGGCTGGCGTCGCCGCCATAGCATTTCGCCGTCACGTCCTTGCGGAGTGCCGCGATCGTCTCGCGGGCGATCACCTTGCCGCCGATCGCGGCCTGGATCGGGATTTTGAACAAATGGCGCGGGATCAGGTCCTTCAACCGCTCGCACATGCCCCTGCCCCGGCTTTCGGCGGTGCCACGGTGAACGATCATGCTCAGCGCGTCGACGGCCTCTGAATTGACCATGATGCTCATCTTGACGAGGTCGCCCTCGCGGTAGCCGATCTGGTGATAGTCGAAGCTCGCATAGCCGCGCGAGATGCTCTTCAGCCGGTCGTAGAAATCGAACACCACCTCGTTGAGCGGCAGTTCATAGGTCACCTGCGCGCGGCCGCCGACATAGGTCAGGTTTTTCTGGATGCCGCGCCGGTCCTGACAAAGCTTCAGAATGCTGCCGAGATACTCGTCGGGGCAATAAATCACCGCCTCAATCCACGGCTCGGAAATGCTCTCGATCTTGGTCGGATCGGGCATGTCGGCGGGGTTGTGGAGTTCGATCTCGCCGCCGCCATAGGTCAGGTTGATCT
>JAIERC010000345.1 GCA_019747165.1 Sphingomonas sp.
GCGCCATGGGAGAAAACGCCTAGCGTTGAAATGCCGTCGCCGACAAGCACCCGACTCATGCCGGGTACCCAAAAAAATCGAAAGGACCGGGAATTACTTCTCCAGCGGGATGGCGCCGTTGCTTGCGGGCGCGGTCCCGTTGCCGGAACCCGATGCTTCAGCGGCAGCAACGGCGGCAGCAGACGGGGCATCACCCAGGGTCGGCGGCGGTGCGCCAGGCGCTGTAATGGGTGCGCTGGTGGGCCGTGCCAAGGTAGTATCCACCGACTGTGCGTGCCGCGAGGCCGCCAAAAAGGCAAGCACGATGCTCAATGTCACAAACAGCGTCGCCAGGATCGACGTCGCCCGCGTCAGAAAATCGGCGGCACCACGCGCCGACATAAGGCCAGCGGGGCTGCCGCCCATCCCCAGCCCGCCACCTTCGGATCGCTGCATCAGGATTACGCCTACAAGGGCTGCGGCCACCAGGGCGTGAACGACGAGGAGAAAGGTAAAAAACATAAGCGGGCTGAATTTTCCAGAAAGAAGCTCTAGCCGGGCACATAGGCGCGCACCGCGATGTGATCAACCGGGTGATCACTCGCCACGATCGTCAGCATTCGCGCAAATCGTCGCTGAAGTGAAACTAGCCGCACAATTACGCGTTGAAGCGATCTGCCCATTCATCAGAAATTGGTAACAACGCCATGCAGCTAACCACCATACCGCCTCGCGCCAAGCGGCTGGAAGTCGCTGGCCTTCATCACTGGATGACGGCACTGGTTGATTATGTCCGATCGGGCGAACCCGATCTGACAAATCGCCAGATGGCCCTTTTAATGATCGTATATCTTCAAGTCGGACCACATACAGTTCGCGGCTTGGCGCGCGGCCTGAATGTTTCTAAGCCAGTCGTGACACGCGCCTTGAATAGGCTTGGGAGCCTCGGCTATCTGCGCCGTCAGCGCGACGAAAGCGATAAGCGTAACATCTATATTGCGCGCACGATCGAAGGGGCCAATTTTCTTGAAGAGTTCGAGCATTTCCTCGGGGCAGAATCAGGGCTCTCCCCCCAATTGGGCCCCGCGTAGAAGCTTCGCGCTGGGCGGTCCCACCACGAAGTTCGACCCTCGAACAACGGCTGTCCGCGCCGATCTGGCTGACATCCGACTCGCCGATCATGTTTTTGCGCCACATTATGCCGCCCCAATGGCAATGACGGTGAAGCGGCCTGGCTTTCTGCGCGCGACATCGGACAAAAATGCCGAAACGCTGGCCGAAGTTATGCCCGGCACGATTTTTGAAGCGCTCGACTTTTCCGGTGATTCAGCCTGGGGCATCGCTGTCGATCTTGGTCTCGTCGGCTATGTCGATCGAAACACGATCGATTTTGACGTCACCGACGCATAAGGCGAGTGGCATGACCATTACGGTTTTCATTGACGGTGCTGCCGGTACGACCGGCTTGGAGATTGGCGACCGGTTGGCGGCGCGCCGCGATCTGGCGCTGATCAGCCTGGATGACACGCAGCGCAAAGACACCGAAGCGCGGCGCCAAGCGCTGAATGATGCCGATTTCGTGATTCTCTGCCTGCCCGACGACGCCGCTCGTGAGGCGGTTGCGATGATCGACAATGACCGGACCCGAGTGATCGACGCTTCAACGGCTTTTCGGACCGCCGATGGCTGGACCTATGGCTTTCCGGAGCTCGAGCCTGGCCAGGCCAATGCCATTGCCAACGCTGCCCGCGTCAGCAACCCGGGCTGCTATCCCACAGGCTTTCTGGCGCTCGTCCGGCCACTAATCCGCGCCGGGTTGATCCCCGCAGATTGGGTGCTCAGCGTTAATGCCGTGTCGGGCTATTCGGGTGGCGGCAAATCGATGATTGCTGAATTCGAAGGCGGCGGCGAGACAACGGCCTTTCGCGCTTATGCCATGGCGCTTGCCCATAAACATGTGCCCGAAATGCAAAAACATGCTCGGCTCGCGCACCCGCCGCTTTTCCTGCCCGCCGTTGCCAATCGCTATCGGGGGATGGTTGTGGAGGTTGCCCTGCCCCTCCACGCTTTTCTCCGCCGCCCTAGCCTCGCCGCCTGTGAGGCGTTGCTCCGCGACGTGTATCGCGACAGCCCGATCATCCGCGTGGCGGAAGGCGACGCCGCGCTGGTGCGGATTGAAGATGATGCCGACACAGATCGCCTGACGATCAGGATCAGTGGCAATAGCGATCTTGGCCAGGCGCGCCTCACCGCCACGCTCGACAATCTGGGCAAGGGAGCGGCCGGCGCGGCTGTCCAGAGCCTGAATATCATGGCGGGAATCGAGCCGACGACCGGGCTCAATCTGTGAAAGAATGCGGCGCATGACCCGCCAGCCCGTTGCCAAATTGCTGCTTTTTGGCGCTACGGGTGATCTTGCCCAGCGGATGCTGCTCCCATCGCTATTTGGGTTGCACGCTGATGGGCTCTTGCCCGATGGTTTGACGATTACGGGCACCGCGCGATCAGAGCATGACGACGATAGCTACCGGGCTTTCGCCGCCACCGCGCTCGCCACTTATCTGCCTGCCGATCGCAAGGACGAAGCGGTGATCGCCGGCTTTATTGAGCGGATTGGGTATCAGGCGCTTGATGCATCGACGATTGAAGGCTTTGCCGAACTCGCCAACAAGATCGGCGATATTTCGGGCGGCCTGGCAATTTTCCTATCGACCGCGCCATCGCTGTTTCGCGCCACAATCAAGGGCCTCGAATCAGCCGGTCTCGCAGGCGCCAATGTCCGCATCGGGCTTGAAAAGCCGCTGGGCCATGATCTCGCCTCCAGCTGCGAGATTAACGACGCCGTCGCGGAGGTGTTCAATGAGGAACAGACCTTCCGGATCGACCATTATCTTGGCAAGGAAACGGTGCAGAATATTCTCGCGCTGCGTTTCGGCAACACGTTGTTTGAGCCGATTTGGAATGCCCGCGGGATCGATAATGTCCAGATCACCATCGCCGAAACGGTCGGGCTGGAAGGACGCGCGGGCTATTATGACGGCTCGGGCGCAATGCGTGACATGGTACAAAACCATATGCTCCAATTGCTCGCGCTGATTGCGATGGAGCCCCCGGCGCGGTTTGATGGCACGTCGATCCGCGACGAAAAGGTAAAGGTGCTCCGCTCACTTCGCCCGATCAGCGAGGCCGATGCCCCGGCGCTGACGGTGACCGGCCAATATACCAGCGGCGCAGTCAACGCGGAGATCGTGCGCGGCTATGCCGATGAGCTGGAGCGCCCCTCAACAACGGAAACATTCGTTGCGATCAAGGCCAATGTCGATAATTGGCGCTGGCAGGGCACGCCCTTTTACCTGCGCACGGGCAAGCGACTGCCGGCGCGTCAGTCAGAAATTGCCATTCAATTCAAGCCTGTACCGCATTCGATGTTTGCCGCGCGCGGTGGCAAGCTTCAACCGAACACCTTGGTCATCCGGCTGCAACCAGACGAATATGTCCGCCTTTTGGTGATGGCCAAGGAACCTGGGCTTGACCGTGAGGGCATCCGCCTGCGCGAAGTGCCACTTGATCTCAGCCTGGACACACAATTTGCGGGATCGCGGCGGCGGATCGCCTATGAACGGTTGTTGCTTGATCTGATTGAGGGGGATCCGACCCTGTTCGTCCGCCGCGATGAAGTGGAAGCTCAGTGGCAGTGGATCGATGGGATTCGCGCTGGCTGGGTCGCCAATGCGATGAAGCCGAAATCCTACGCTGCTGGCAGCTGGGGCCCATCCGCCGCTGTTGCGCTGACCGAGCGTGATGGCGCGAGTTGGCATGATGATTGACGCCCGCGCATAAAATTCATCGTCTCCTGGGGCTTGATCCAGGGTATCGTGCCGCTAACCCCGCGTTGATGGCCTGACATGCCGAGTCAACGCGGCACGACATCTGCAAAACCAACGGAGCGATTATGACCGAGATTGAATGGTGGGACTATGACGACGCCGATGAAATGGCCGATGCAGTGTCAGGCGATGCGGCGTTCATCATCGAAAGCGCCATTGATGCGCGCGGTGCCGCCGTCATTGCGCTGCCCGGCGGCAAGACGCCGCTCGCCATTTATGAAAAGCTCGCCAAGGCCAAGCTGGACTGGAAGCGCGTAACGATCCTGCCGACCGATGATCGGCTGGTGCCGATGGGCGACGCGCTGTCGAACATCACCGCCATCGCCAAGGTGTTCCTGCCAAAAGGTGTCCGCGTCTTACCGATCACCAGTGAGGCTGCTGCCGATTATAAGGCCGCCGGTCGCGCGGCGGATGCGCGGTTGCAGGATGTCCACTGGCCGCTCGATCTGTGCGTGCTCGGCGTGGGCGCCGACGGGCATACCGCTTCGATCTTTCCCGGCCCGGATTTCGACGAGGCCGTGAACGGTCCCAAGGAGCGCCGTGCTGTCGGGGTGATGCCAGGCGATCTGCCTGCCGAAGCGCCGGTTGCGCGCGTCACCCTGACTCGCGAGGCGATTATTGCCTCTCGCGCGTTGGTGATCGCGGTGACCGGGCAAGCAAAGCGCGATATCATTGAGCGCGCGATCAAGGATGGGCCGATGTCGCCCTATCCGATTGGTCGCGTTCTGGCCGATGTCGAATTGCCCGTGGATATTCACTGGAGCGCGTAAAATGGCCCTGCATCCCGAGATCGCTGCCGTTACCGACCGGATTATCGAGCGATCGCGCCCAACCCGCGACGCCTATCTCGCGTTGATCCGGGCGGAGCGGGAGGATGGGGTCGATCGGCCGATCCTGGGTTGCGCGAACCTCGCCCATGGCTTTGCCGGGACCGAGGAGGATCGCGAGACGTTGAAAGCCGGTCGGGCCATGAACATTGGTATCGTAACCGCTTACAACGATATGCTCTCAGCGCATGCGACCTATTATCGCTACCCAGAACAGATGAAAATCTGGGCGCGCGAGGTCGGCGCGACGGCACAGGTGGCAGGCGGCGTACCCGCCATGTGCGACGGCGTGACGCAGGGCTTTCCCGGCATGGAATTGTCGCTATTCAGCCGCGATACGATCGCGCTGTCGACCGCGATTGCGCTGAGCCATGGCATGTTTGAAGGCGCCGCCTTGCTCGGCATTTGCGACAAGATCGTCCCCGGCCTGTTGATGGGCGCGCTGCGTTTTGGCCATTTGCCGATGATCTTCATCCCTGGCGGGCCGATGCGCAGCGGCATTTCGAACAAGGAAAAAGCGCATACCCGCGAATTATACGCCGAAGGAAAAGCAAGCCGCGAGGAGCTGCTTGAATCGGAAATCGCCGCTTATCATTCCAAGGGCACCTGCACTTTTTACGGGACAGCCAACTCCAACCAGATGATGATGGAGATGATGGGCCTGCACATGCCCGGCGCTGCCTTTGTCAATCCGGGCACCAAATTGCGTCAGGAACTCACCCGCGCCGCCGTCCACCGCCTTGCCGAGATTGGCTGGGCGGGTGCCGATTACCGGCCTCTGGGCGAATGCGTTGATGAAAAGGCGATCGTCAACGCGGCGATCGGCCTGCTGGCGACCGGCGGGTCAACCAACCATTTGATCCATTTGCCCGCCATTGCAGCGGCTGCCGGGATCGTCATTGACTGGGAGGATTTTGATCGCCTGTCGCGCACCATTCCGCTTATAACCCGCGTCTATCCCAATGGGTCAGCCGACGTGAACGGGTTCGAGGATGCTGGCGGGATGCCTTTTGTGATCCGCGAATTGCTGGGCGCTGGCTTGCTCCACGGCGACATCGTCACCGTCGCTGGCGATGATCTGTCCGCTTATGGCCTGAAGCCTGTGATTGAAGATGACAGGCTTGCCTGGATCGATCCCGGCCCAAGCAAGGATGAA
Organism: Sphingomonas sp.; assembly: GCA_019747165.1. Lineage (GTDB taxonomy): Bacteria > Pseudomonadota > Alphaproteobacteria > Sphingomonadales > Sphingomonadaceae > Sphingomonas. The sequence continues at coordinate 5,850 of JAIERC010000345.1, forward strand.
TCGATCGTCCGTGCGGCCAGCAACCCCTTTTCGTCCGGAGGCGGCTTCCGCATTCTCACCGGCAATCTTGGCCGTGCCTGCATCAAGGTGTCGGCCGTCGAGCGCGCGCGCTGGACGATTGAGGCCCCTGCCCGGGTATTCGAAGACCAGGCATCGGTGCAGGCAGCATTCAAGGCAGGCGAACTCGACCGCGACGTCGTCGTGGTCGTCCGCTTCCAGGGCCCCCGCGCCAATGGCATGCCCGAACTCCACAAGCTGACCCCCCCACTGGGCGTCTTGCAAAATCGCGGGTTCAGGGTGGCGCTGGTCACCGATGGCCGCATGTCGGGCGCCAGCGGCAAAGTCCCGTGCGCGATCCATACCAGCCCGGAGGCACTCGGCGATGGACCGCTCGCCAAAGTCCGCGACGGCGACATCATCCGGGTTTGCGCCGAAACCGGCCAGCTCGAGGCTTTGGTCGACCCCGCCAAATGGGCATCGCGCGACCATGTTACCGCCCCGGCCTGGGCCAGTGGAACCGGCCGCGAGCTGTTCGCGATGTTTCGCCACGGCGCGAATGAAGCAGAAAAGGGCGCGAGTGCGATGCTGGCGGCGATGGGGGCATGACCCAGGTCGTCGCGGTCGATATTGGCGGCACGTATGCCCGCTTCGCCATTGCCGAAGTGGCGGGTGGTCGTATGGTCTCGCTTGGCGAACCCGTGACGCAAAAGACCGCCGAGCATGCCAGCCTGCAAACCGCCTGGCAGGCCTTTGGCGCACAACACGGCGCGCCCCTGCCCCGCGCTGCCGCGATCGCGGTCGCCTCGCCGATCGGCGGCGATATCATCAAGCTCACCAACAACCCGTGGATCATCCGCCCGGCGCTGGTGAAGGAACGGCTCGACGTTGATGACTTCATTCTGATCAACGATTTCGGCGCGATCGGCCATGCAGTGGCACAGGTTGGACCGGATTATTTTCTGCACCTTTGCGGCCCAGATCATCCGCTGCCCGATCACGGATCGATCACCGTCTGCGGTCCCGGCACCGGGCTGGGCGTCGCGCAAGTGTTGCAGGTGCCCGGAAGTTATCATGTTATCGAGACAGAGGGCGGGCATATGGACTTCGCCCCGCTTGACGGACTGGAGGACTCCATCCTGAAGCGGTTGCGCAAGACCTTCACGCGCGTCTCGGTCGAGCGGATTTGTTCGGGGCCCGGCATCGTGGCGATCTACGAGACGCTCGCCGAGATAGAGGGGCGCGCGGTGCAGCGGCTCGACGACAAGACGATCTGGACGATGGCGCTGGATGGCAGCGACAGTCTGGCGCTGGCGGCGCTCGACCGCTTCTGCCTGGCACTTGGCGCGGTGGCGGGCGATCTGGCGCTGGCGCACGGTCCGCATGGCGTCGTGATTGCCGGTGGGCTGGGCCTTCGCCTCAAGGATAAGCTCGTCAATTCAGGCTTCGAGCAGCGCTTCACCGCCAAGGGGCGCTTCCAGAATTTGATGCGGTCAATCCCCGTCAAGCTCATCACTCATCCGCAACCGGGCCTGTTCGGCGCGGCGGCGGCCTTTGCGCAAAGGCATACCCAATGACCATTGATGAAATCATGCGCACCAGCGCCGTCATTCCCGTGCTGGTGATTGATGATGCCGCCACCGCCCGGCCGCTCGCCGAGGCTTTGGTAGCGGGTGGGCTGCGCGTGCTCGAAGTAACATTGCGCACCCCCGCCGCGCTCGATGCGATCCGCGCGATGAAGCAGGTGCCGGGTGCGATTGTCGGCGCGGGGACGGTGGTCGATGCCGATCAGTTCGCGGCTGTCATGGCAGCCGGTGCCGAGTTCATTGTCTCCCCCGGCCTGACCGAGCGGCTGGCGCGCCCGATTATCGACAGCGGCGTGCCCTTTCTGCCGGGGATCGCCAATGCGGGGGACATCATGACCGGGCTCGACCTTGGCCTCACCCATTTCAAATTCTTCCCCGCCGAAGCCAATGGCGGCCTGAAGGCGCTCAAGGCCCTCGCCGGGCCCTTTTACCAGTGCAAATTCTGCCCGACCGGCGGGATTACCGAATCCTCAGCCCCGGAATGGCTGGCGTTCGATCCGGTCCTCTGCGTCGGCGGCAGTTGGGTGACGCCCAAAGGGGCGGACATGGCTATGGTGACGGCGCTCGCCAAGACTGCCAGTGGGCTTCGCAGATAATTGGGCAGCGCGACCGGTCGTAAATCTTCAATCGGCCCTAATTTTACACACCAATAGCCGTGAACTGGCCAGAACATCGACGGCCCGTCCCAGTTTGGTCGCCAGAAATAAGGGCCCCACCCAGGCCCTCAATAATGGCTGCAAAACTCTGGTTTGTCGTTGCTAAGCCCGCACCCGCGATCCGTTTGCGCGCGGATGCCGGCACAATTATTGTGTACGCTACATTGCGAGCTGAGCCCAGGCGTAACCGCATCGCACCGTTGCCCAAGCCGTTGGGCAGAGGCAAAGCCGATCTCACTCACGCAACTGCGCGAAAGCGGAATCTCCGGCGCATAGCGATCATGGCCACGATAATCCTTCTTGGCGAAGATCTTGACGTCGCGGTGCCATTGCTTGGCATAGGGGTGCCACGGACGATCGGGACGCTGCCATGGCGTCGCTGGCTTTTGATAGCCATCAAGGTAACGATTATAGGCAGCGGCGACGCAGCCGACATCTTCACAGGCATTACGCTCAGTCACAAAGGCATTCTGCTGTGCCGCGAGAACACTCAGCCGTTCCGGCGAGGCGCTGCGGTTTGCAGCTTCCCATTGCAGCGCGAGTCGACGGTGCAGCAGCCCGAGTTGATCATGTTCGCAAACCAGCCATTGCGCGCGCCGCAGCGATCCCGAGCAGGCGAAATCTAGCGATAGCCATGCATCAGGCGGCGGGACATTGTCGTCGTAACGATACCGCGCCTGCCGCTTCAATTCGGCGATCCGCGTGCGCTCCTGGTCGTCCCGCTGGCGCGCCAACCGTGCTTCATAGGCACGCCGATCATCGCTGCGTTGGTTAGCCTCGCGCGCATATTCCGCGTTTCGATACCAATCGCAGCTACTTAGGCCGATCAGCATTAGCAACAGCATGAGCTTTTTCATCGGGAGGCCTTCCGAATCGCCGAGCTGGCGTCATGACGTCACTTTTTCATGAAACGGGCCGGTACGAAAGCTGAATTACTGACCCCGGTTGAAAGTTCCTCGCCGTCGAAAATCACCCGCACGATCGCCCGCCACAGGCAAAATAGATCAGCGCTCCCCGCGCGCCCGGCGGATCGCATACCATTTCTGCACATTGGCGTTGTGCTGGTCGAGCGTGTCCGCAAACACATGCCCGCCGGTGCCGTCAGCAACGAAATAAAGGGCGGTCGATGGCGCGGGATCAAGCACCGCGTCGATGCTGGCGCGCCCCGGATTGCAGATCGGCCCGGCGGGAAGACCTGTCATCGCATAGGTATTATAGGCGTTCACCGCCTGCACCTCTGATCGCAAAATGCGCCGCCCGAGCGGCTTGCCCTTGGTGATCGGGTAAATGATCGTCGGATCGGCCTGGAGCATCATGCCGCGCTTCAGCCGGTTCGAATAGACCGCCGCAACCATCCGGCGTTCACTGGCCTTGCCGGTTTCCTTTTCAACGATCGAGGCAAGGATCAACGCCTCACGCGGCGTTGTCACTGCAATGCCCGGCTTGCGGTTGTCCCAGGCCATGGCGAGATATTTGAGCATCGCGCGCTGCATCCGATCAAGCACGCCCTGGCGGGTATCGCCGCGTTGGAAGCTATAACTGTCGGGCAGGACGGTGCCCTCAATCGGCACGGCGACGTCGCCCTCCAGGCCGCTTGCCGCCATCAGCCGTTCCTGCACCAGCACGGACGGCAAGCCTTCGGGAATGGTTACAAAGCGTTGGAGCGTCTTTCCGCCTTGCAGCAATTTCAAGATATCGGCCTGGCTGAGATGCGCCGGAACGCGATATTCGCCCGCCTTGATCGGTGCGCCCGACCCAAACACCTTGGCAAATAGCTTGAACCGGGCCGCCGACGGAATCATTCCCGCCGCTTCCAGCCGATCAGCAGTGCCAGACAGCGTGGCACCATCGGCCACCTGAAAGGTCGCGTTTCTGGGCGTCGGCCCTGGGCCACCCCAATCCTGCACCAACAGGAACAGCGCGCCAATTGCCGCGATGACGAGGATCAGACCAAAACAGCCGAGTTTGCGCATGCTAGCCCACTTTCGTTTCAGCCGATCGACCGGATCAGATTGCCTTCATCACCAGGCTGGCATTGGTGCCACCAAAGCCAAAACTGTTGTTGAGCACCGCCTTTACCTGCCGTTCCTTGGCGACATGCGGCACCAGATCGACACCTTCACAGCCCTCGCTTGGGTCATCCAGGTTCAGCGTCGGCGGGACGATTTGGTCGCGCATCGCGAGAATGCAGAAAATACTCTCCACAGCGCCCGCACCACCTAGCAAATGCCCAATCGCCGACTTGGTCGAACTCATCGACAAAGTGCCGATCGCGTTGCCGAACAAGCGGCGGACCGCGCCCAGTTCCAGCTCGTCGCCGAGCGGGGTCGAGGTGCCGTGCGCGTTGATATAATCGATATCGCCGAGCGACAGGCCCGACCGCTTCATCGCCTGTTGCATCGATCGGAACGCCCCTGCGCCCTCGGGATGCGGTGCGGTGACGTGATAAGCATCGCCCGACATGCCGTAGCCAACGATCTCAGCGTAGATTTTCGCGCCACGCGCTTTGGCGTGTTCATATTCTTCCAGGCAAACGACGCCCGCGCCTTCGCCCATCACAAAGCCATCGCGGCCCTTGTCATAGGGGCGGCTGCCCCGTTCCGGCGCGTCGTTAAACCCGGTCGACAGTGCGCGGGCCTGCGAAAAACCAGCGATGCCAATCGGGCAGATTGCACCTTCGGCCCCGCCCGCGAGCATCACATCGGCATCGTCAAGCATGATCATCCGCGCGGCATCGCCGATCGAATGCGCGCCGGTCGAACAGGCGGTGACGACCGCATGGTTGGGCCCCATCAGGCCATATTTTATCTGCACCTGGCCTGAGATCAGGTTGATCAGCCGACCATGCACGAAATGCGGGGAGACGCGGCGCGGCCCCTTTTCGTGAAGGACAATCGATTCGCTGGCGATGCCCGGCAGGCCGCCGATCCCCGAGCCGATCGAGCACCCGGCGCGCAGCCGCTGTTCCTCGGTCATGTCGGTCAGACCGGCATCTTCGAGCGCCTGACCAGCGGCGTCGATGCCAAAAATAATGAACGGATCAACCTGGCGCTGCACCTTGTGGTCAACGCGCTTGCCGGGATCAAAGCCATAAGCATGGTCGGCCGGCTTCACCTCACAGGCATAGCGGCAGACATAATCGGTCGCGTCAAAGCGCGTGATCATTCCCG
>JAIERC010000255.1 GCA_019747165.1 Sphingomonas sp.
GTGACGTTGATGTCTATGTCGATTATTCGGGCACGATCTGGACCAACGAGATGAAGCGCAGCGATGTCCCGCCGCGCGCCGCGATCGTGCGGGAAATCACCACTTGGAGCGAAAAGACGCACGGCATCAACTTATTGGGCAGCCTCGGCTTCGAAAACGCCTATGCCTTTGCAATGCGTGGTGATGAGGCAAAATCACTCGGCATCCGCTCGCTCAGCGATCTTGTCGCCCAGGCGCCCGCGCTCAACTTCGGCTCGGACCTGGAATTTCTCGAACGGCCCGAATGGGCAGCGGTAAAGCGCGCCTATCCACTGCAGTTCAAATCGGCCCAAGCCTATAACCCCACCTTCATGTACCGTGCAATCGAGAGCGGCCGCGCCGATGTCATCTCAGCCTTTTCCTCGGACGGCCGCATCGCCGCGCAGCATCTCGCCGTGCTCAGCGATCCCAAGGGCGCGATCCCCGGCTATGACGCCATCCTGCTGGTCAATCGCGCGCATGCCAGCGACGATCGCTTCCTCAACGCGATCAAGCCACTGGTCGACCATATCCCGGTCGAGCTGATGCGCGAGGCTAACTACATGGTCGACCGCGACACCGACAAGAAGAGCCCCGAAGAGGCGGCGACCTGGCTGGAAGCCCGTATCGGCCAATAGCCGCGCTATAAGACGTTTCAATAAGAGCTATTTTGACAGGGGCTTTCCGGGCACCGACACTTTCCGGACCGACATTACGGGGCACCGCATGACGTCCTCTGCCGATGAAGTCGCTGTTCCGCCGATCAGCCTGATCGCACTGTTCCTAAAGTTCCTGCGCTTCGGCGCCCTCGCCTTTGGCGGGCCGGTCGCACAGATCGCGATGATCCGGCAGGCGTTGGTCGACGATGAGCGCTGGATCTCGGTGCCCCGCTTCAACCGGCTGCTGGCGGTGATGCAGGTGCTGCCGGGGCCGGAGGCGCATGAGCTATGCGTGCATCTTGGCATCGTCGCTCGCGGCCGATGGGGCGGGCTGCTCGCCGGGCTTGGGTTCATGCTGCCCGGGCTCGTGCTGATGATCGGCTGCGCCTGGGCCTATGCCGCGTTCATTGCCAGGCAGCCGGGGCTGGCGGGGGTGCTGCTGGGCGTACAGGCCGTGGTCGTCGCCATCATCGTTCGGGCAATCCACCGGATCGGCAGCCACATCCTGATCGATACCAGCCTGATCGTCATCGCGGTGATCAGCGCGTTTGCCACCCTGGTCGGCGTGCCATTCTGGATACCATTGGCGATAGGGGGCATCGCTTATGCGCTCGGCCTGCGCCCGATCGCCTCCGCCGCGCTGGTGTTGGTTGGCATGCTATTGGGGTGGATGGCGAGCGGCAACGGGAACGTCGCGTCCAGCACGGCCCCTCCCAGCGGTGTGATCCATGCAACCACGATCGCGCTGTTCCTGGCTGGGCTGAAGGGCGGGCTGCTCACCTTTGGCGGCGCCTATACCGCTATCCCTTATGTCCGCGCCGATACCGTGGGGCGGGGCTGGATCAGCGACGGCGTGTTTCTGGACGGGGTGGCCATCGCCGGGGTGCTTCCCGCGCCGCTCGTGATCTTTGGCACCTTTGCTGGCTACCAGGCCGGTGGGTGGGCCGGGGCGATGGCGCTCACCGCGGGCATGTTCCTGCCCGCCTTTGCGTTTTCGATGCTGTTTTTCGAACGGCTCGAACAGCTCGTGGAGAACCCGGCGCTGCACCGCTTCCTCGACGGGATCGCCGCTGCCGTTGTCGGCATCATTGTCGCAACCTGCTGGCAACTTGCACTGGCAACAATTGGCCGCGCACCGACGCTGTGGCCGGTCGCCCTGCTCTTCGTGGCAGGGCTCGCCGCCGCCTGGCGGTGGAAGAGCCGCTTCGCAACGCCCGTGCTGTTGGCCTTTGGTGGCGCGGGTGGCTGGCTGCTGGTCGGCTGAGCCAGCCACCCGCTATCCGGTCACCGCCACAACATTATCGTCCGAATTGCGATCGATATATTTGTTATACGGATCAACCCCCGCAAAGGCTGGCTTCTTCTTCGACACGATCGTGATCTTCTGCTCGCCCGACGCCACCGGGCGGCGTTCGATCAGGTCGACGTCCTTGGCGCTGAACTTGCCGATGCCCGGCCGTGCATCGAACAGGCCGATATCGATTAGGTCGTCCAATCGCGCCTTGGTCTCCTTGCCCTTGCCATCAGCGTAGAACTTGTCGCCGATCACGGTCAGCACCGTCTGGTAACGGCCATCGGGCAGTTTAGTGACCTTTGCTTCCTTGGTTTTCAGGTCCCAGATCGTGATTTTTTCGAACAGATCGCTGATCAACTGGCGCTCGCCGTCATTGCGGGCGAGCGATTTCAGGCCATCGACCAGGTCGAGCGAGCGGGCATAGGGCTGACTCTTGAAGCGATATTTGTTAAGCAGTTGAGCGAGCATCGCGTTCATGCGGTCCTCACCCAGCCGGTCCTGCAGCAGGTACATCGCCACAGCGCCCTTGCGATAGTGAATATAGCCCTGGTTTTCGACGCGTTCGAGCGGCAGCTCCTCGATCGCCTCGCTACCGCGCGAGCGCAGATAGCTGTCGAGCTCATACTTCAGGAAGCGGCGCATTTTGTCTTCGCCGTACTTGTGCTTCATCACCATCATCGCCGAATATTGCGCCATGGTTTCAACCAGCACGGTGCCGCCCTGCATGTCCGCCGAAATGATCTGGTGCGCCCAATATTGATGGCCCAGTTCATGCGCGGTCACATAGGTCACATAGTCGATCGCATCCTTGTCGCGGGTGTCGGCGATGAAACCGATCCGCTCCGAATAGGGCACGGTCCCAGCAAAGGCTTGCGCGAAGGTCGCATAGCCGGGGAATTCGATGATGCGGGCATAGTCGAACTGATAGGGACCGAAATTCTTGCGGTAATAATCGAGGCTGAGCTTCATCGCGGCCAGCATTGTATCGACATTATAAGCGTGCTTGGCGTCGTAATAGACCGTTGTCGTCACGCCGCCGGCATCTGCCGACTTTTCGGCATAGGCCGCCGACTGGACCGAGAAGAACGCCAGGATCGGCGCAGTCGCCACGAAATGCGCAGTACGCCGACCGCCCGAGGTTACGTCCGACACTTTCTTGCCGGGCGCAATCGGGGTCTGGCCGGCATCGGTCGTCACGGTGATGTCGCTCGTCACCCAATCGGCATTGGCGATGTAATTGCGCTGCTGCGCTGCGACATCCTCCAGCTTGGCCTTGCGCAGCTCGGCGGGCAGGCCGTATTTGCGGCGTTTGACCCGGTCCTGCAGCAGCGAATCGCGTGACATGCCGATCACCGGCGCGAAGTCGAACGCATTCAGGAAAGTGCCGTTCTCGACCATGCTGGTGTCGTCGCCTTGCGCTCGGAAGCCATGCTGCCAACGCTCGGTCTTGAAGGTCAGCGCTGCTGTCGCCCCCGGTGCAAGCGGCTTGGCAAAGCGATAGATGCGATAGCGGTTTTCGGTATCGTTCATCGCCAGCGTCGCGCCGGGCACCTGAACGTCAATAATCTTGATGTTGCGATCACCGAAGCGGACATGCAGGTCGCTGATCGGCGCATCGGTATCGTTGAACAGCGCGTAACGCCCCGTCGCCTCCATTCGCTTCTGCGCGGGGTAGAGATCGACGTTGAACTTGATGTCGGTCGTCGATGGCTGCTTCAGCTTTTCATATTTCAGATATCTCTTTTCGTAATTCGCCTGCGCCTTTTCCAGGTCGTCGCGGGTCACATAGTCGTTCAAAATGTTCATATTGTAGAAGATGAACGCACCCGACGCCGCCGCCGTGACCACGCCGACCCCGGCGATCAGGCCGGGCACGCCCATCAACCGGCTGGGCACGCGCCGCAGCCGTGCCGATAGCGACACCGCCGTCCCACGCCGCCACAGCAGATGCGCGAGCACCGCCAGGATCAGCGCAATCGCGCCCCAATAAAGCCTGAGCCACCAGCCCGTCGCCCCGCCGACATTGTCGCCGTTCATGTCCGACAGCCGGATATTGCCCGTGCTGCCATAGGTATAGAGCGGATGTTCGAAGCCGATATTGCTGAGCGTGATCGTGGCGACGAGATAGACGACCATGATCGCCCAACCGACATATTTATTGGGGCTGAGCGCCTGGACGAAGATCGCCAGCACCGCCAGCAGAATCATGTCAACGGTATTGGGCACGATGTACCAGGCGAAATATTGACCAAGTGCCAGGTCGGTCTGGCCGCGGCCGAGCTGGATCAGGATTGCGGCAACCATCGAGATGATCAGGGTCGCGAACAACACCCCCGAAACGGCCAGCGTTTTTGGCACCAGATAGGCCCAATTGGGCAGCGACGTCGCATCAATGATCTCGTGCATCTTGCGATCGCGGTCGCGCCAGACCAGCTCGCCCGAATAATAGATTGCGATGATGACGGGGATGATGCCGAAGGTGCCGAACAGCAGCTGGATGACCGCAAAGGTCAGCGGTCGCGCGGGCGTGCCGTAAATCTCATTGGCGAAAAACAGGCCGCCACCCGCATTGAACAGCCCGACCAGCATCAGCACGAAAAATGCCGGGCTTTTGAACACCTGCGCCATTTCGAAGCGGATGCGGGCCATCATTCGCGCGCCTGCGGCCGCATCGGGCCGGGTCGCGGGCAGCGTATCGACCAACAGCGGCGAAGTCGCGGCGAGCTTTGCCTCGCGCTTGGCCAGCTGCTTCAGCTTGCGCTTCGACACGCCGCGCTCAGCAAAGCTGAACCGGGCATAAGCGAGGGCCAAGGCCGCCACCGAAACCGCCAGCCAGATCAGTCGATTGACGATCAGCATCCCGGTCAGCGGTGGGGTCAATGTATTCGATTCAGCGGCGGTCCAATACCGCGTGACGGTCGAAAACGCGCCGATGCCGAACGGCTCGACATAGCCCGCCCATTCGCGAAAATTCGGCTGAGTGCGGATCACGCTGTTGAAGACGATGTAGATGACCAGGAAAACAACGACGCCGAGATAGGAATACATCATCGACCGCGTCATCGTCGCGACCGCAAAGAAGATCGACGAGGTCAGGATGACATTGGGCAGCGCCATAATGAAATAGGCAAAGGCATAATCCGCCAGCCGGTTCGGCCCGAGCGTTTCCGAATCAACCCAGGGCATGAACGATCCCACCCACATCGCCAGCGGTACCGCCAGAAAGGCAATGCATGCCGCCAGGGTCGCGCCAACAAAGCGGGCGAGCAGATAATCGAATTTCGTCACGCGCGTTGATTTGACCATCGGCCCAAAGCCGCTTTCGTCATCGCGGACGATCACATTGGCGACGAACGCGGTCGTCACGAACATGAAGAAGATCGACATGATCAGATGCGTCTGTGTGATCGCAAACGGGCTATTCTTATGGACGTTGCCGCCACTGCCGATGCTGATCTGTTCGACCGTGGCCGCGCCGAACACGAGCAGGAAGAACAGGATCGAGACGACCCAGAAGACGGGATTGCGGAACTGATAACGCAGCTCGAACGCGGCGATCTTGGCGAACATCGGTGCGGCCCCTTATGCGGCTTGCGCGGTGGGGGCGCGGCGCGAGCGCGCCAGGGTGGAGAAATAGACATCCTCCAGCCCGCCATCGACGGCGGTGAAGCCGTTGCCGGGGTCATTGTCCGACAGGATGTGGATAATCGTCCGGCCAGCGAACAGCCGGGTCGAGATCACTTCGTACCGGGCACCATAATCGGCCATTTCGGCCCGCTCGATTGTCCGCGCCCAAACACTGCCGCGCGATTGCGCAATCAGCTCGAGCGGGGCACCTTCCAGCTGGATCCTGCCCCCCGCCAGCACCGCCATGCGCGGGCAGAGATCAGCGACGTCATCAACGATATGCGTCGACAGGATGATCGCGACATTGTCGCCGATTTCCGCCAACAGATTGAGGAAACGGTTGCGCTCCTCGGGGTCGAGCCCGGCGGTCGGCTCGTCGACAATGATCAGCTTGGGGTTGCCGATCAGCGCCTGGGCGATACCGAAACGCTGGCGCATGCCGCCCGAAAAACCGGCAATGGCCTTTTTGCGGACGTTCCAGAGGTTGGTTTGGTTGAGCAATGTCTCAACCGTCTGCTTGCGCTCGCGCGCCGAGGCGACCCCTTTAAGCACCGCCATATGATCAAGCATGTCATAGGCCGACACACGCGGATAGACGCCGAAATCCTGGGGCAGATAGCCAAGCTGCTGGCGTAGTTTTTCGGGTTCGGCAATCACGTCGATGTCACCGAAACGGATGCTGCCCGATGTCGGCGTTTGCAGCGTCGCAACGGTGCGCATCAGCGTCGATTTGCCCGCACCATTGGGCCCCAGCAGCCCATACATGCCGGTCGGGATCGACAGGCTTACGTCATCGAGTGCACGCGTGCCGTTCGGGTAGACATGGGTCACGTGGCTGAGTTCGAGCATCTTTTCCCCCTCGAGGATTATCACCGCATCATAGTCATACTGTATTATTACAGTAAAGCGCAATATTAACGATTCAGCTCCAGCCGCTGAACAGCGGTGCCAATCGCATAAGCGCGCATGCCCTTGGCTGTTTTGACGAAACGGAACTTGTTGGCCGCTTTGGCAACGGGCGCCGGCGCAAAGCTCTTGCCGCCGTCTTTGGTCTCGAACCCGCCGACACTGGTGCCGACCCAGCCATGCATGGCATCGACAAAGCCAATGCCAAGCTCGACCGCCGCACCATTGTTGACCAGCGGTACTTCGGCCCATGTCTTGCCGCCATCGGTCGTCTTGACGATATGCTTCTGGGTTGCCGACTGATCATAGCTCATCACGGTGGCAAAGCCGGTGGTTGCGTCGACGAACGATGCTTTCCAGATCAGCTCGGCCGGGCGGCTGCTTTGATAGACCTTGGTCCAGCTTTTGCCGCCATCAATGGTGCGCAGGATCAGCGCATTGCCGCTCGCCGCATCGCGGCTGGTGGCGGCGAAGATCAGGCCAGTCTGCTCGTCGAGGAACTTGATGTCGAGGATCATCCCCGCCGTGTCGCTCAGGTCGGTCGCGGTCCAGGTCGCCCCGCCATCGACCGAACGGATCATGCCCGTCGGCCCGCCCACCCGGCCGGCAGCAGTGATGATCACGCGCGGCTCGAGCTTGCCCTGATAAATGCGCTTGGTCCGCAAGATATCGATCGCGCAAATGCCGGCGACCTTCACCCCGCCAATGTCGATCGGCATCCAGGTCATACCGCCGTCATCGGTGCGATAGAGCGGCGTCGTGTCGGTGACGCCGGGATAATAGTCAGTGCCGACATTGCCGATAAATCCAGTCTTGGCATCGACGAAACCGAGCGCGCGGATGAAGGTGCCAGGCTTGCTTGCCACCTTGGTCCAGCTGTCGCCGCCGTCGCTGGTCGCAAACAGATCGCCCTTGCCCGTGCCATACCAGCCGTGCTGCGCATCAGCGAAGCTGATGTCGTCGCGCTTGCCGGGATAGGCCTCGGTCGGCAGCGTCTGCCACTCGGTCGCCGCCTTTGGTGCTTCGGCAACCTCAGCAATCGCCGCCCCGGTCGCATAGCCGAGCGCGACGATGATCGCGCCGGTAATCAGTTTCCCCTTGGTCATGTCCGCCCTTCTTGAAATAATCGGTCAGCCTTTGGCACAGCCCTTGCCGTCGCCCCTGCCTTTGGTCGCAGTCGGGATCAACGCCATCTGCGAGCCAGCGATCGCAAAAAGGACGATCCCGGTCGTCGCATCATTGCCGATCAGCCAGATGTAGAGACCGATCAGGGTCACGAACCCTGCGGCCATGCCCAATAGCGTCGCCATCATTCCCGCAGACATGTCACTGCCTCCATCATGTCATTCTCCCATGACCTAATGTCATGGTCGGCTGACATATTAAGTTGAGTCGCGACGATGTCAAGCGACCCTGTCATTTGGAGGTGCTGGAGGGGTTACCTTGGATTGAACGACTAAAAACGTCCGTTCGTGTCGAGCGAAGTCGAGACACCCTGCGCAGCGCTTGTGGCCTGTTTCTCGACTTCGATCGAAACGAACGGGTTGGTGTAAAGTCGCCAAACTCGAGACTCGACCCTCCGTTCGGGCTGAGCGAAGTCGAAGCCGACGCGCCGCGCGTGCCCTTCGACTGCGCTCAGGGCGAACGGATCGAATCTGAAGCCCGTCGCTCCAATGCGCGTGTTTCAGCTCTTAAAGCCAATTTTGCGATGCGTGCCGTCGCAATAGGGCTTGTTGGCTGAGCCGCCGCAACGGCACAGCCATGTCGAGGTGACCCGGTCAAAGGTCCGCCCGGTCCCAGCGCACAGCTCCAGATTGCCTCGTATCTCAAGCGGGCCGTCCTGTTGTGGCTCGATCACCAATGTCCCGCCGCGCGCGGCAAGCGGTTGCGATTCGCGAGTCTCGGGCTCGCCGGTGGCGGTGAAGCCGATCGCGATATGGCTGCTGTCACAGAACGGCTTGTTCTTCGACGCGCCGCACCGGCACAAGGTGGCGCGGTAGCCGATCGGCTTGCCGTCGAGCAGCATGTCGGCGCGCACCCCAATTGGACCATTTTCGCGGAGCTGGACCAGATTGACCGGCGGCGGTGCTTCTTCATGGCCGCCGTCATGCCGCCGATACTGAATCGCGCCCGACGGGCACATCTGCGCGACCGTCACCAGCCCTTCGGTCGTGGTTGCATCGGGGTCGATCCACGGCCCCTCGACATTGGCCTTGAACACCTTGGGTTGGCCAAGCACGCAGTGGCGCGCATGGATGCAGCGCTGCGCATCAAAGACCAGGTCGATCGACTGGCCCGGGATCAGTTCGCGGCCATCGCCCTCCTGGATCGGCTCGGGCGGGTGAGGCTCAGTGGGCGGCGTATCGATCACGGACGTCTCCTCAATCGCCGCGGAAAGCGGCAACGGCACAGCAGACGCAGCGAGCGTCGTCGTCCCCAGCCGGTTCGCCAGTCGTTCGAGTTGCGTGGCGGTTGTCTTGGCCAGTTCGGCTTCATCGGTCTGGCTGGCGGCAAGCCAGGTCGCGCGCGCGCCAATCTGGTGCAGTCGTTCGGTCAACACCGGAATCGCCCCCTCGGCAGGCGGCAAGGCAGCGGCGGAACGCAGCGTCGCAAAACTCAACCCCGCCGTGCAGCCCGGATACTCCTCATTGGCGGGCAAAGCGGTCAACCGTTCGGCAACCGGCGTCAGGATCCGCATCAGCTCGATCGAGGCATTGACGAGCGATCGCTGCGCTGCCTTGTCGACACCGGCATAGCTCAGCGCCAGACAGCGCACGCTATGGTTATAGATGGCATTGCCGATATCGAGCAGCTCGCTGGCTGGCGCGGCATTGATCCACATCTTGCCCTCCGGCAGCGGGGGCCTGCGCATTACCGGGTTATGCGCAGCCGCGCGCGCCGGTTTGAAATCGGGCCGCTCGGCGAGCAGCGCCTGATACTCCGCGCGAATCTTCAAGAACCGCTGGAAGTGCGAATCTTCGACACCCGCTTCCGATCCTTCGCCCTGGCGCACGATCGCATCGATCGCGGCGATCGCGCTTTTCCCACAGCGCACGATCGTCAGATTGGGGAGCGCCACCACATCCGGGCCGATCTGATGCGCCTCATCCCCGACGAACAGCGCATCTTCGCCGATCGACGCGGCGAGCCCGCTGATGCCGTCTTCGATCGCCTGATAGAGCTTGCCAACGGTTGCATAGTCCATCGTCGCCGACATCAGTCGGTCGCTCACCAAGGCGCGCGTATAGTGACGCTCTGGCGCAAAGCCCTCGCCATCGGCCATATCGACCGTGTCAGGGCGCTCCAGATAGATGAAATGATCAAGCGTCTGCACGTTGAACGGCGCGAGCTTCACCACGACGCCGGCCGGGTGATAACCAGGCGGTATGGGGAAGTTCTGCCGACCGAAATGCGCCGGCGCACCCAGCGCAGACAGGATGTTGGAGACGATCGCCAGATGCGCCATTTCCTCGATCGCGACGTCCAGAATCTCGCCGCGCCAGCGCTGGATCGCCGCCAGTTCCGCCTCGGTCACATCCTCATCGACTGACGATTTCAGGCTGAACATCGCATAAAGATAGCAGCACATCAGATTGTGCTCGATCTCCGCTGCTTCGAACAGCACGCCCCACAATTGCTCGCGTGAGGCAGGGATCGGCAAGGCATCGGTCATGAAAAGCGCGTCCTTCGGCTAGGGCGTTAGGGTCGAATCGGGGCGGCGTTCGGGACAGGGCGCATCCCGCCAGCCAACATCAGCGCGACCGACACCAAGGCGATCAATTGTCCCTGCCCGCGATGTCCGACCATTATTGCCCCCAACATTTTGACACCAACCCCTGGCGGCACCCCTAACAATACACCGAAAATGCTGCGTCTGCTTACAAATGATTCACGGGCAGGCGCCCTGTGGCCATTGCAAGAGGATGGTTCAACTCCAGCTGAAAACGCCGCGTAATGACAAACGCGGCCTTTGCCAGCCTGCACCATAATCGAAACCACTGACAGCGCCAGCCGCGCCAGTGCGCAATGCATGGCGCAATGACGCGAAACAGCCTAGGCTAACCCCTACGCCAACCAACGCTTGGAGCCGCGCTGTGCAGATCGATCGCCTTGCCCCTGTCCTGTCCACGCTCAAGCCCAGCAATCACCCCTATCTCAATGGCGCCTGGACCCCGCAGCATGAAGAGGTGACGGCCATCACGCTTGACGTGATCGAGGGGGCGATCCCGGTCGACATTGATGGCGTTTATCTGCGCAATACCGAAAACCAGCTCCATCAGCCGCTCGGTAAATATCACCCCTTCGACGGCGACGGGATGATCCACCAAATCAGTTTCGCCAATGGCACAGCCAGCTATCGCAATCGCTGGGTGCGCACCCGATGCTTCGCGGCCGAACAGGAAGCGGAAGGATCGCTTTGGGGCGGACTGATGGACCGCGCCGGCACCTCAAAACGCCCCGGCTTTGGCGCGCATGGCGGCATCAAGGATTCGTCAAGCACCGACATCATCGTCCATGCCGGCAAGGCATTGTCGACCTTTTATCAATGTGGCGAAGGCTATCTGCTCGATCCCGAAACGCTCGAACCGCTTGGCGTCGCGCCCTGGGTGCCACTGGACGGGATTTCGGCGCACCCCAAGGTTGATGAGCGCACCGGTGAGCTGATGTTCTTCAACTATTCAAAACACGCACCCTTCATGCATTATGGCGTGGTCGATCGCGACGAACGGCTTGTCCATTACATTCCGGTGCCGCTGCCGGGGCCGCGCTTGCCGCACGACATGATTTTCAGCGAGAACTGGTCGATCCTCAACGATCTGCCGATGTTCTGGGACCAGGAATTGCTGAAGCGCGATATTCATG
>JAIERC010000421.1 GCA_019747165.1 Sphingomonas sp.
TCGAACGCCAAACCGACCTTTATCTCTCCACGCTACGGCGCTTCGTCGAGGCGGCGGGCGGCACCCTCGAACTGCGTGTCGAGCTGCCCGGCAAGGGGGTGATGCACCTGACCGGAGTGGGAGAGATTAACCCTTAATTACGAAATTACGGCGACAGTTCACTAAACACCCAAAGAAACCACGTCCCTCACCCCATCGTCGGGATCACAAACGCGTTCGCCGCTTCGCCCACCCCGCCATCGGGCCAGCGCTGGGTGATCGTTTTGATCTTGGTCCAGAACTTGATGCCTTCGGGGCCGTGCTGGTTAGTGTCGCCGAAGGCGCTACGCTTCCAGCCGCCAAAGGTGTGGTATGCAACTGGCACCGGGATCGGCACGTTGATGCCGACCATACCGACATTCACGCGCGCGGCAAATTCGCGCGCAGCATGGCCGTTGCGGGTGAAGAGCGCGACGCCGTTACCATATTGGTGCTGTGAGGGGAGTGCGAGTGCTTCCTCAAAATCGGCCGCGCGGACAATTTGCAGCACGGGGCCGAAGATTTCTTCCTTGTAGCTTTCCATGCTTGGCTTGACGTGATCGAACAGGCTGGGGCCAATGAAGAAGCCCTTTTCATGCCCCTGCAGGCTGAAACCGCGCCCGTCGACGACCAGCTCCGCGCCTTCGTCCACGCCGGTCTGGATCCAGTTTTCGACCCTCGTGCGATGCGCCGCGTTTACCACTGGGCCGTAATCGGCATCCTTGTCAGTCGACACGCCGATCCGCAGCTTGGCGATGGCTGGGAGCAGCTTTTCGCGCAGTGCCAGCGCGGTTTTCTCGCCGACCGGCACCACCACCGGCAGCGCCATGCAGCGTTCGCCCGCTGATCCGAACGCCGCGCCCGACAGCTCAGCAACGACCTGGTCGAGATCGGCGTCGGGCATGATTACGCCGTGGTTCTTGGCCCCGCCCATCGCCTGGACGCGCTTGCCCGCCGCAACACCGCGCCGATAGACATGGTGCGCGATATCCGACGAACCCACAAAGCTGACCGCGCTGATCGCCGGATGATCAAGGATCGCGTCGACCATTTCCTTGTCGCCGTGCACCACCTGCAAGATGCCGGCTGGCGCGCCCGCTTCCAGCATCAACTCGGCGAGCCGCACCGGCACCGACGGATCGCGCTCCGACGGCTTCAGGATGAAGGCATTGCCGCACGCAATGGCGACGCCGAACATCCACATCGGGATCATCGCCGGGAAGTTGAACGGCGTAATGCCCGCACCGATCCCCAGCGGCAGCCGCATAGAATAGACATCAATGCCCGGCCCGGCCCCTTGGGTATATTCGCCCTTCAACAGATGCGGCACGCCGCAGGCGAATTCGATGACGTCGAGCCCGCGTTGCACATCGCCGCGCGCGTCGGCGACGACCTTGCCATGTTCGGCCGACAGCAAATGCGCCAGCTCATCGATATGCGCCTCCACCAGCCGCTTGAATTCGAACATCACGCGCGCGCGCCGTTGCGGATTGGTCGCTGCCCAGCCCGGCTGCGCCGCCTGCGCTGCTGCCACCGCGCGATCAAGCTCGGCCTGCCCACCCAGCGGCACCTGCGCCTGCACTGCGCCACTATTGGGATCGAACACATCGCCGAACCGTGTGGCAGCCGCACCGGCAGGACCGGCAATGTGATGATCGATGATGCGCATGGAGTCTCTCCTGGGGAAGCTTTTCGTCCCTTTGGCATAGCCAGTCGCCGCTGTCAGCGTCTGCGATAGGGCTGAGCGTCGCACGCCCGAAATCTGCCCCGTAAAAGAGGGCGCACAGAGGAAGCCCAAGCAGCTTTCCGATCAGCAGATTATTGGTATCGTGGCCGAAATCGGGGTTTGCGCGGTTGTGACGGAGCCTCAGCGCCAACGCGCCAGTCCACCGAAGGCTTAGCTATCCAACTGTAACGCTCGGCGAAAGCGTCCCGGCGGCATGCCGGTTTCCCTTACAAAGGCACTGGTGAAATGCGCCTGATTGGCAAAACCACAGCGCAGGCTGATGTCGGCCAGGCTGTGCCGTTCGCTTTCCATCAACGTCCGGGCGCGCAACAGGCGTCGCGACCGGACATATTGATAGGGCGACTCGTTGACCGTCTTTTTGAAGACTCGGCAGAAATGGAACATCGATATGCCGGCGACGTCGGCAAGGTCCTTTGTGGTGATTTTATCAGCCAAATGCGCCTCGATGTAATCAAATACGCGATTGAGCTTGAACGGACTGATGTGGAGCCGATCGGGCGTCACGCGGCTGGGGGGCAACGATGTTCGGGCCAGTGCCGGTGCGACGTAGCGATAAAGGCCCTCAAGATAGAGGTCATGGCCGAACCCAGGAGAAACCAACTCTTGCTCAATCATCTCCATGACGTTCGCCAGCGCGGCATTGCGAAACCCGAGCGCCGGATCGAGGCTTACCGCGTCGGACGGGTCAAAATGTCGGGCGAGAAATCCAGGGGGAAAATGCAGGATCAGTGACTGCGACAGTGAAGGAAATTCCAGATCCGCATCGACGCCGTGCGGCAGGTAGCAGCACAGATCGCGCGCCAGCGTAGAGGACTGGAAAGCACCACCCGCACGTGCTTCAAATACCCCGCAAGACCGCCTGGCCAGCAACAGCGAATCGGGCCTGTGGCTGCCGCGCGAACGCGTTTGCAGCGGTGCCTTTGTCGTGCTGCCAAGATGGCGGATGGCCTGAACGCCATCGCTGCTCGCCGCCACAAGCTTGCTGATTGGCGCAGCGGACCAGGCGATTTCGTCATAGCTGCGCGCGCCGGTTGCCGCGTACGTTCTTAGCGTATCCTTTTCAGACGACATCCCCCACATCCCGTGATCAGATTCGCATCCTATCGATGCCATGGCCGCTACTGCCGGACGAAATGACGCAATACACTTTTAGGGCGGTGCCCGATCCAACGCCTCCTTGCAAAGGCACTCGCTCGATCTGCATTGATCATAACTGAACAAACGTTTAGCAGGAAGATGGTCAGGCCGCAACGTCGTTCCTGTGGAGAGGGATAGTGATGGACGAACATACCACCCAGGCAATGACCGTCCGGCGAATGAACTTCGCCTTCACGCCCGATATGGAGCGGGTGTTTGTCAAGGACGATCCCGACACGTCCTACACGTTTCTGGGCACCTGGATGATGTTGCCTTATCTGGAGCCGTATCTGATTCGGACGATGCGCCAGGCCTTGCCGCATATCCGCGAGCCGCAGCTGAAAGAGGATCTGAAGCGGTTTTGCGCGCAGGAAGGCGAGCATTTCAAGCAACATGCGATCGTCAACGACATGATCCGCGATCTGGTGCCTGGATTCGCCGCGCTGAAACCGATCGAGATGGAGCTCGACGCCGAATTCAAGCGATTCAGCAAGGACAAGCCGCTGAAATTCAACCTGGCTTACGCCGAAGGGTTCGAATCGATGACCAGCGCGATGTCGCGCGCGCAGCTTGAAACTGGCATGTTTGACCGCACCGATAGCCCGCTCGCCGATCTCGCCAAATGGCATATCATGGAAGAAATCGAGCACCGCACCGTGGCGTTCGACATCTACGAGCATGTCGTCGGCAGCTATCCCTACCGGCTGCGAATCGGCCTGTGGGCGCAATCGCACTTCATCAAATGGGGCACGCGGCTGGCCAAGACGATGAAGGATGCCGACCCTCAGACGATGGCGCGCTTTCAGGAGCCCGACATCGTCGCCGCGCGCAAGAAGTTCAATGCGCATTTCTGGCGGCGCGGCCTGCCACGCTTGGCGCAAACCTATTCGCCTTGGTACGATCCGCGCAAGGTTGACCTGCCCGATGCGTTCCAGATCGCGCGGAACCGATACTCCGACCTCGCCACCGCCCTCGCCTGACCCTTGCGGAGAGACCAATGACCGACATGACTCCGGCCCATGCCACCGCCTTGGCCGAATTCGCGGCAAAAGTGGCCGCCCGCCCGATCGTCCCTGCCCATAGCGACACGCAAACGCTGCACGTCGGCGCCAGCGACCTCCCCTGGGCCGAGGCGGGTGACGGCAGCGCCATCCAGTTGCTGCATGTCGATTTGAATCAGGGGATATGGATCAGCAACACGCGCGTCCCGGCTGGCTATAAGGTGGTGAAGCATTTCCACACCGGCCAGGTGTACGGCGTCACGCATCAGGGCCGCTGGTTTTATGCAGAGAGCCCGGAAGAGGTGAATTCGCCTGGTTCCTATCTTTATGAGCCGGCGGGGTCGGTCCACACGCTCACCACGCCCGCCGATCAGGAAGGCGACACCATTGTCTGGTTTGCGGTCCACGGTGCCAACATCAACCTGGACGATGAGGGCAATATCGTTTCCATCGTCGATGCGCGCGCGGCGCTGGATATTTATTGCGGCTATTGCGATGCGCTTGGGCTCGATCGCAGCAAGCTGATCGTGATCGGCGAATGATGCGCGCGGTTGTGTTGCGCGATGCCGCGCTGACCGTCGAAGAGCGGCCTATGCCCGAACCTGGTTCGGGGGATGTGCTGATCCAGACACGCTATTGCGGGATTTGCGGCTCTGACCTTCACCTCGCCAAGCACGGTGCTGAGATTGCCAAGATCGGCGAGGAAATGGGCGCGCCGCCGCAGGACATGTCGCGCGGGCTGGTGCTTGGCCATGAATTCATCGGTGAGATCGTCGGCTTTGGTGCCGATACCGCCCAGACTCTCAGCGTCGGCGACCGCGTCGTGTCGGTCCCGTTCCTGCTGCGCGACGGCGCGCCGCTGTCGATCGGGGCCAGCCTGGATGTCGGCGGGGCCTATGCCGAATATTTCCTCGCCTCCGAAGCGCTGCTGATGAAGGTGCCCGACAGCGTGCCCGATGAAGCGGCAGCACTGGTCGAACCGCTGGCGATTGCGGTCCATGCCGTCGCCAAGTCGCCAGTATCGGGCGACGCCCACGCGACGATCATCATGGGGTGCGGGCCGATCGGCCTTGCCGTTGCCGCCGTGCTGAAGGCGCGCGGCGTTTCCACGATCATCGCCGCTGATTTCTCTCCCAAGCGGCGCGAGCTGGCCTCCGCGATGGGTGCATCGCTGGTGCTCGATCCGCGCGAACGCCCGGCCTTTGCGGCAGCGGCAGAGGTCGCCCCCGGCAAGCCTGTTGCGGTATTCGACTGCACCGGTGCGAAGGGCGTCCTCGCCCGGACGATCAAGGACGCGCCCGCCGGCACGCACATCACAATTGCGGGCATTGCGCCGGGCGAAGAGACTTTCAGCCCGATGATCGCCATCGCCAAAGAAATCGGCCTGCAATTCGTCGTCTATTACTCGCCCGAGGAATTTGGCGAGGCGCTGACGATGATCGCCGAGGGCAAGCTCAACTGGCAGCCTTTGGTGACCGGCAAAGTCAGCCTGGACGAGGTTGCCGCCGCCTTCGTCGCGCTCGAGGACCCCGAAAGCCACGCCAAGATCCTGATCGACCCACGGCGCCCGGCCGGCGCATGACGCCCGAAACGCTGACGCTCAGCAGCGGTCCGTTACGCTTTACGGCGACCGCAATGGGCACCGGACCATTGGTCCTGCTAATCCATGGCTTCCCCGACACGCGGGCTACCTTTAATTACCAACTGCCCGCGTTGGCCGAGGCCGGATTCCGGGCGGTGGCGGTGTCGCTCCGCGGCTATGAGCCGTCATCGCTACCTGCCGATGGCGATTACCGCGTGACCTCGCTTGCCGCCGATGTGATCGGCTGGATCGACGCGCTGGGCGAAACAACCGCGCATCTTGTCGGGCATGATTGGGGCGCGACGATCGCCTTTGCGGCGGCCGCCCTCGCGCCCGACCGGATCGCATCGCTGGCCGTCCTCGCTGTCCCGCACCCGGCGCGCTTTGCCGAATCCTATCTGACCGTCCCAGCCCAGCAGGCGCGCTCCGCCTATATTATGGAATTCATGTCGCCTGACGCAGACGCGATGATTGTCGCTGATGATTGCGCCTATCTCGAAAACCTGTGGCGCAAATGGTCGCCTGGCTGGACCTTCCTGGAAGGCGATATAGGCCCGATGCGGCGCGCGATGCAGCAACCCGGTGTCGCCACGGCGGCGCTGAGCTATTACCGGCAAGCGCTCGACGTCGTCAGCGATGCAGGCAAGGCATCTCAGGCGTTGCTAGCCGGACCATTCGCAGTGCCGACGCTGGGCATGACCGGCGAGCAGGACGGCTGCATTTCCGCCGATGTGTTCGACGCATCAATGCGCGACGCCGATTTTCCCGGCAGCCTGCGCGTCAAACGGATCGCCGGCGCCGGCCATTTCCTGCACCGGGAAGCTGCCGACGAAGTGAATAATCAGCTGATCTGCTGGATGCGCCGCCACTGACAGCGATCATCGGCAGCTCGTGCGATCCATCGCTGAGAATATCAGACGATCAAATCCTTGCGCGACCGGCAGAATCAACGCTCCGCTGGTACGGTCAGCACGGTCGTTTCTGCTGTGGTGATAAAGATGCGCCGACAAGCCTCCCACGACGCGCGGATAGCCCCGGTCGATGATTACTTCTGTCTCACCCAGCGCTGACGTTCGATTGACCGTATAGGGCTTGTCATAGCCTGCCACCCCGGCAAACGCCGCCCGGGTCGGTTCGATGGCGTCGGGTGTTGCCAACATATAGCGAGCCGTTTCAGCCGCCGTGCCGCTGGCATCAAAAGCAGCGAGCCCCGCGCCCAGATGCACCCATAGCCGCGTGGCATGCGGCGGCGGCAGTGCCCCTGCATCGATTGCGGCAGCCATGCCGCCATAGCCGCTTTCATGCCCGGACGTCGCGACCAGCGCGATGCTGTCGCAAGGATTTGCCCGGGCCACACGTTCGGCCAGCGCAAGAAAGATGGCGACCCCTGGACCGCGCTCCGCCGTTGCATGAAACCAGCCCGACAATGGGGTCGAAAGGACGATCCAGTTCGGCCCACGCACGCGCTGCGCGATGATATTGCGCGCCCCGCCCGCCGGCAGGCGCCGACCTTGATCGATGAGACTGGCACGATCGCCCCTTCCGGCTGCGCTCGCCAGCGCCGCTGCCTCCCTCCCAGCCACAAGCAGGATCGGAATCGGCTGCAGGTCGCCATCGCCATCGGCGTTAAGGGCGATCAGATCACCAGTTGGTCCTCGCGTCACCGCCACGACACCGATGATCCCTGCCCTCGCCGCGCCCGCCAGATCGATGCCCTTCAGTGAAAGCTTCACCGAAGAGTGGCGCTGATCGGGGAGTATTAGCAGGGCAATCTTGCCGCGCGCATCGGGCAAGGGAGTCTTGCCATCCCAGGGGATGAGCGCCCCGGCGACCCCTTGAACGCCGGTAAAGCGCGGCGGAAACAAAGGAAATGCCGCGATCGCGCGACCACCGACCGTAACTTTTGATCGCGCGATCCAATAGGTCGGCTGATCGAACCGCGATACCGCGACCTCATATCCCGCAACGCGCAGTTTCCGCGCAACCCAGCGTATCGTCGCCAGATTGCCCGGGCCTCCGGTCTGCTTGATCCCGAACCGATCATAAGTCGCAACATCGCGCGATAGCGCTAGACCGGTAATCGGTGCGGAACGATCCACAGCCAGCACTGGAGGCGCGACCAGCATCAAAAGCAATAATGCTAGGCGCAGCACCCAGATCATCTCGCCCAACCTGCAACGCTCCGGTCAGAACCGATAGCGCTGCAAGCTGATGAATCGTTCAAGCTCAATATTTCATCGACACCGAAAAGCCGATCCGACGGGGATAAATCGCCTGTTGCGCCGTTGGGGTGAACAGGATCGGGCCCTTTTCGTTGGTGATGTTGTCAGCAAAGACATCGAAGCGAAGCTTCTTGGTTTCGAGGCCCGCGCGCAGCGTCAGATTCTCGATCTGGCCGCCGAACAGCCCGCTCGCCAGATCCTGCTGACGATTGCGGAACGAATAAGCACCGTAGAAATTGAAATCGAGATTCTCGTTGATCGCCGTCGAATAGGTCGCGCCAAACGAATAGTTGTTCCTCGGCACGCCCGGCAGTTGCGATCCGTTTCGGGCGGTTGGCGACGCCACTGCCAGCTGAGGATTGATGTTCTGGAAGGTCGAGCTGTTGAAGTTTGCGACCGCTTGCAACGTCAGCCCGGTCAACGGGGTGCGCCAGTTCAGCCCCAGATCGACACCATAGATGCGTGCGTTACCGCCATTGACGACCGATGGCAGGCCGAAGGGGGTATTGAACGGAATCTGGATATTGGTCCAATCGGTGTAATAAAAGGAACCATCAAAGTAGAAACCAGCGGGCAGCTTCAGCTTGGTGCCAATTTCATAGGTCCACAGGCTGTCGGGCCTGATGATGACGCCGGTCGTGACGCCGCTTAACTGGCCAAGCAGCGCCTGAGCACCGGTCTGGATCGTGCCCGACCGGAAACCACGCGCGACGTTGATATAGATCAGCGCCTGATCACTTGGTTTGTAGGTCAGGTTGAAGCGAGGACTGACCGCATCAAAATTGCCCCGGCCGCTATCAACCGTTGTCACGCCCCCAAATGTTGTCGGGCCCGAAGCGGTCCGAACATCGTTGAAATAACGCAGGCCAATGAGCGGGATCAGCTTACCGTCAAACAGGCTGTAGGACGCTTCCCCAAAGAACGCGAAGCTCTCCGTCTTCAGCGGTGCGCCGACCACGCCAAGGAACGGGACTACCGGCCCGAGACCACGGATATTGACGTCGATGTCGGAAGTGATCGTGGCGTTGGTATAGAGGCCACCAACGATCCAGCTGAACGGGCCGCCGCCCTGCGAAACAAGCCGAAGCTCTTGATTGAACGAACTGGTCGAGAACGTGCTGTTGTTGCGAATGCCAACCGGCAGGATGACGCCCGGGGCGACCGGCAGCACCGAATTGACCACGCTGTCGATCCGTAGCCTGTGATCGATGTAGGAAGTGCCGCTTTCCAGTGCGACGGAGCCCAGATCCCATTTGACCGACCCGGAATAAAAGGTCGCAACCGTGTCAATAAACGGGGTGATCCCAAAGGGTTCGTGCACGCGCGGCGGATCGACCCGCAGCAGATTGTTGCTGTAGTCCTGATGATTGTCGATGTGCCACACCGACACGGTCACATCCAGATTTTCGGTTGGCTTCAAGAACAGCTTGCCGCGAACGTTCCAGCTTTCGATGCCGTTCAGATTGTTGCCCAGCGCGCCATCGGCAAAGCCGCTCAGCCGTTCATAGCCGCCTGACACATTGAACGCTGCCTTGTCGGTCGCCAGCGGGAAATTAAACGCAGCATCGCCGGCATAGTTGGTGCCGCCACCGTCAGTGAACGATACCTCGCCCT
Organism: Sphingomonas sp.; assembly: GCA_019747165.1. GTDB lineage: Bacteria > Pseudomonadota > Alphaproteobacteria > Sphingomonadales > Sphingomonadaceae > Sphingomonas. The sequence goes on from JAIERC010000421.1 coordinate 9,322, forward strand.
GGCCCTTTGCGGTGAATTTTGTGGTGTCCGGCTTGGTGGTGACCAGTCGGATCAGGCCGCCCATTGCACCGTTGCCGTATAGCGTGCCCTGCGGCCCGCGCAGGATTTCGGTCCGCTCCAGATTGATGAGGCGCGACGGTGGCGCCAATTGGAGGTTGGGAATGCTGAAAATGACGTCGTCGATATAATAGCCGACGGTTGCGTCACCCACAGTGCCGGAGCTGATACCGCGGATCTGGATCGTCTCGAAGCCGGGAGCCGCTTTGGAAACAATCGAGGCACCGGGAATGAATTCGACCAGCTGCGTCAGGTCTTTGGTGCCGCGCCGTTCCAGCGTATCACCGCTGATCGCCTGGATGGCTGCGGGCACATCGGACAGATTTTGTTCGCGCTTCTGCGCGGTGACGACGATGTCGCCTTCGGCATATGCCTGATCTGTTGCCTTGGAGTCGGTTGTCGCCTCCTGCGCCATGGCTGGCGTTGCGAGCAGTGCAAGCGCGCTGAGACTGCCGAGAAGCGCTGCGCGCCGAACATTTGAACCGATCATCATTTTCCCCTCCAACAGCCACGCGCCCTGCCATACTGCAGGGTCAGCTTCCGGGAATCGGTCCCGGGGCTTTACAGCTCACTAAACAACCGTTCAGTATTTGGCAAGATAGCGCTGAACATCCGTATCGGAACTATTTTCCCGAGAACGAGCCGGGGCGCTTTTCCATGAACGCCGACACGGCTTCGGCGAAATCGGCAGTGCGGGTGCCGAGCAGCCATTGATCCGCATCGGCATGCATAATCGACGCGCCTAACGCCCCGGACAGCGCGTTAACGCTGCGCTTGATCATCTGGACCGCCACCGGCGGCAAGGCCGCATAACGCTGAGCCATCGCTAGCGCGGCGCCATCGCGGGCATCGGGTGCCACGATCTCATCGACAAAGCCCCAGTCGTGCAGCGTTTCAGCATCGATAAGATCACCCGACATCACCAGTCTTTTGGCGCGGGCAGGCCCGACAAGTTCTACCGCGAGCGGCAAAGCATTCCACATCAGGTTGATGCCCAGCTTCACCTCGCCATAGCCCATCCGCGCCGTGGTAGTTGCGATGCGGAAATCACAGGCACTGGCAATGCAGGTCGCAGCACCCGTTGCAATGCCCTGCACCACGCAGATGGTCGGCTGATGTATCTCGCGGATTGCCCGCATCAGCCGCGCGCCTTGTTCGGCGGAGCGGCGGATTTGGACGGTCGGCTGAGGCGCGCCGCCCATCGCCGAAATATCGGCCCCGACGCTGAAATTATCGCCTTCGGCTCTAATGATGACGGCACGGATATCGGGTTCGTCGCGAAACCCCTCAGCCAGCTTCTCCAACTGGCTAAGCGATGCCCCGGTCAGCGCGTTGCGCTTGGCGGGGCGATCAAGCGTAATCGTTGCGATGGGACCGTCGCGTTCGATGCGGAAATCGCCGTTGGGATTGGGATCAATGCTCATGCTGCGATCTGCTCCGCTAGACGCGCTTTGAGCGCCTGTTTGTCGACCTTCGAATTGGGCAGCAGCGGCAATTCGGCCGCGAAGCTGAACGTCTTGGGCAATTTGTAATTGGCCAGGCGCGGGCGCAGAAATTCCTTCAGCGCGTCTTCATCCAACATCGGATCGCTGGTCGCGATAAAGGCATGGCCGACTTCCTGGAACACCGGATGCGGCACCGGCAGTACCGCGGCCAGATGCACCGACGGATGCTCGGCCAGCGCCAGTTCGATCTCGACGGGATAGATGTTGTAGCCACCCGATTTGTACATTTCCTTCAACCGACCAACAAAGCTGAAATTGCCGTCCTCGCGTTCAACGCCGATGTCGCCGGTGCGCAAATATCCATCGGCGGTAAACGCGTCCGCCGTTGCCTCGGGCCGGTTGAAATACCCCGTCATGCAATAGGGCCCCTTGATCTGGATTTCGCCGCTTTCGCCGATATCGGCAGTGCTGCCATCGGCACGGGCGATCCGCATATCGGCAAAGGGCAAGGGCTTGCCGATCGTCTCGGCCATCACCGCCGTCGTTGCGTCGAAGTCCGATGCGGTGACGAT
>JAIERC010000304.1 GCA_019747165.1 Sphingomonas sp.
GAGCTGGTCGGTCGGCATCGTCTACATTGCGTATGATACCGCGCTGCTGATCTTCACGGGCACCAAGACCTGGCAGCTGATGCGCCCCGCGCCTGTGCCCGCCCAGACCACCGCCACGCACCGCCCCACGCTCGGCGTGATCATCGCCGCGCATAATGAAGCGGGCGTGCTTGGCATTACGATCGACACGCTCGCGCAGCAAAGCGACCCGCCTGATCTGATCCTCATCGCCGATGATGGTTCCAGCGACGATACTCCCGCCGAGCTTCTGCGCCTCTACGGTCTTACTCCACCAGCGCTCGGCCAGATCAGCGATCCCGCCCCCGGCCTGCCCTCGCTCCGCTGGCTGCGCGTGCCGCATGGCGGCAAGGCGCGCGCGCTCAACCAGGCGATCCAACTGCTCGATACCGATGTCGTCCTGACGGTCGATGCCGATACCCTGCTCGACCCGCACGCCCTCGCCGCGATGCGCGGTGCTTTCACGGCTGAGCCCGCGCTCGTCGCCGCCACTGGCGTCCTCACCCCGATTTGCGGCCCCTCGCTGTCGGGGCGGATCTTCCAGTGGTTCCAGACCTATGAATATGTCCGCAATTTCCTGTCGCCGCTGGTTCGGCGGCTATCTGCAGACGCAATATTGGAACCGCGACATGATCGGCAACCCGCGCTTCGGGTCGCTTGGCACCGCGCAGATGCCGGTCAAGACGCTCGATACGCTCCAGCCAATCTACGGCATCGCCGCCTTCATCATCCTGGCGGTGCTGGTGCTGTCCGGCAAATTCATGCTCGCCTGGCCGATCCTGCTGGTGATGATCGCCAAGATCATCTTCGATCTCGCCTACCACCTCTGGTCGCTCAGCCTCTACGCCCGCTGGACCGGGCAGAAGGAAGGCCTGGGCCTGGGCTGGGCGATAATCGCCGCCATCCTCGAGCCTTTCACCTTCCAGCTCCTGCGCCACGCCGGCGCGACCTGGGGCTGGTGGATGGTGCTGACAGGCCGCGAGACCTGGGGGCGGCAGAAGCGGACGGCGATTGAGGGCGTGGGGCGGTAGGGTGATTGGCAAATTTAGTGCCGCTTCATTCCCACGGCAGCGCGCGGTAGAAGCTTTCGACGATATCGAAGCAACTTTGGAAATCTGGCAGCTCCTCGAGCTCCAGCCCGAGTGTATCCCAATCCTTCGCGGCGCGATCCCGGACCTCGTGATGCCCTAGCGCCTCGCGATTGGGTTCAATATCGCGAGCGCGGCATTTCTCTTGGAGCAGAGCGAGGAGGTGAGCGCACTCGCCCGCGTCGAGCGCGAACTGCTTCAGTAGGCATGCGATGTCATAGACGTCCTGGCGGCGGTTGCGCTTGCGCTTCCGTTGCTGAAGCAGCGCGCGCAATTTTTCAGCAATCAAGTCGAGCAGCGAATAGGCGCGGACTGTTACGCCCTCGTTGCCGAGGCAAACGACTTGGATGGCATTTACCGGCTCGCGAAAGGCGATGTCCACGTCGAGAACATTGGTTGCAGTTCCGGCATAGAAGATTCGTTCCTGCGGCGACCCCCGTTTTGCATAACCGACACGGAGTGCAAGGAGCGGGCCGTTCGCTTTAGCGAACATCTTTGCGCTCGGCTCGTAGCGCGACGATTGGACGTTGCACATCAGATCTGGGTAGCCAAGCTTCGCGGCTGCCCTCGGGAATGCGCTATTCAGCTCGGTCATCAGCGCTTCAGCCATTTCCTTGCTCGGTTTGCTGATTGCCGTGAAATCAATATCGCCGGTCTGGCGGGGGCTCTTGTAGACAACCCCCATCAGAATCCCCCCCTTTGAGAAATATCTCGTTGGCGAATGGTCTTGTCATTGCCAGCGCCGCAAGGAATATCTCGGTGACTTGGCGCTCAAGATGGGCCTGTGGATCGGCTTTGGCCTTTTCGATCCATTCGCTGATGTCGACGGCGATCTGTGCCGTTACTTCGATGCCATTAGACATTGAGCGAAAGCATCCACTTCTCTGAGAATAATGGAGCGAACGGCTTGCCGGGGTCGAGTACCCGACTGGACCCGCGTTGGGCGAAGTTGGCCCAAGCAGAGATGCGCGGGTCGGTGATTCCGATATGTTCTTCCAGGATATAACCCGCACGGACCTTCCAGATATCTCTCTCGGCGCGTGCAACCCGCTCGATAATCTCTTCGAGATACATTGCGGCATGCTCGGTCCAGATGTCGAGAACATGCGACATCCCGCCGCTTAGATTGGGGCTGTCAAGTGTGTCGAGAAAGGTCTGGCCGACCGTGGCAATCCGCGACAAGCTGCCCTTGATAGGAATTTGATCACTGAAGAATTTGGTTGTGCTGATTGAGATCGGCCGACCGCGAACCTTTTCTGGATGCTTCACCGCTTTGGCAGGTTCGATGTCACATTCAGGATCTTCAATTGCGTTGCCATATTGAAGTGCCATCAGTTCGCGAACGAGAGTACGACGGAGCACGGGCGTCGGCTCGGCCAGCAACAGGTGCTCGGGGCGTCGGTCGGTAAGGCCGTAACGCTGTAGCGCGGATAGGTGCGCAATATGGCAGAACGGGTCAACCGAGCAAATTACGTCCTCGGCGGGCATGTCGGGCCGGTCAGTCAATCGCCAATGTGAACCGTAATCACGGTCCTGCCGGATAATTCCTTCTCTACGCAACAGGCTGCGTGTTCGTCGAAAAACTTCGCGGCTGGGCGTCTCGCTCCGCAGATATTTTGCTGTGCCAGACTCGTAGATAACCCATAGTTCTCGAAAGATGTCGTAGTTAGAGACTACAGTCTTTGGTTGATTTGTAAGAGCTTTAGCCAGCATTTCGGCGACCTGGGTCATCCGCTTGCGTTGCTGGAAGGGGCGCAGCATCTCGGCCATTTCAAACTGTGTCCTATATGCTATGTCCTGAGGACATAGCATATAGGACACAGTAGCCATGTCAAGCTTGCGTCCGCTAGAACTGTCGAGAAGCTAGCTATATTGACAAAGCGCACCAGTAGCAATATCATATGTCCTTAGGACATATGATATTGCTACTGACGGTAGTGCTCACCTCCCCCCTCACAAAAACCCCACCAGCAACAACCCATTCAACCCCACAATCACCCCCGTCACGCCCCACGCGGCCACCTTCACCCACACCGGGCTCGCAAACCGGCCCATTACCGCGCGGTCGCTCGTGAACATCACCAGCGGCACCACGGCGAAGGGGAGTTGCAGGCTCAGCACCACCTGGCTCAGCACCAGCAGCTCGGTCGCGCCTCGGTCGCCAAGGGCTGCGATGACGGCGACGGCAGGGATGATCGCCAGCAGGCGCGTTGCCAGCCGCCGTGCCCAGACCGGGATTTTCAGGTCGAGGAAGCCCTCTGCCACGATTTGCCCGGCCAGCGTCCCCGTCACGGTCGAATTCTGTCCTGCGGCGAGCAGTGCGACTGCGAACACTACGCTCGCCGCGCCTGCACCCAGCATCGGGCTCAGCAGGGCATAGGCCTGGCCGATTTCGGCGACGTCGTTGCGCCCCGCGACATGGAAGGTTGCCGCCGCCAGGATGAGGATCGCGGCGTTGATGAACAGCGCCAGCCCCAGCGCGATGCTGCTGTCGATTGTCGCCAGCCGGATCGCGTCGCGCTTGGCCGCTTCGTCGGTGTCAAAGGCGCGGGTCTGGACGATTGATGAGTGGAGATACAGGTTATGCGGCATCACCGTCGCGCCCAATATGCCAATCGCGATATACAGCATCGCCGGGTCAGTCACGATCCGCGCGGTCGGCACCACCCCGCCGGCAATTGCGGCCAGGTCGGGCTGCGCGATCCAGAGTTCATAGGCGAAACAGCCGGCGATCACGACCAGCAGCGTGACGATAAACGCCTCCAATAGGCGAAAGCCGTAGTTCTGGAGCATCAGGATCAGCAGCACGTCGAACGCGGTGATGCCCACGCCCCACAGCAAGGGCAGCCCGAACAACAATTGCAGCGCGATTGCGGTGCCCAGCACCTCGGCGAGATCACAGGCGATGATGGCAATCTCGCACAGCACCCACAGGCTCAAATTGACGGGGCGCGAATAGCGCGCGCGGCAGGCCTGGGCGAGGTCGAGCCCCGCTGCGATCCCCAGCCGCGCGGCGAGCGCCTGGAGCAGCATCGCCATCATGTTGGAGATGAGAATGACCGAGAGCAGTTGATAGCCGAACGCCGATCCACCCGCGATGTCGGTCGCCCAGTTGCCCGGGTCCATATAGCCGACCGCGACCAGATAGCCCGGCCCGCTGAACGCCAGCAGTCGCCGCCAGAAGGGCGCGCCTTTGGGTATCGCGATCGTGCGATAGCTCTCGCTCAGCGAGGCACGGCGCGTCTCGGCGGCATCGCTGCCGATCATTGCATAGGGATCACCGTCAAAGGGCGGGGGCGGGGCCATCAGCGCTTATTGGCGCGCCAATCACGGCGCGTCCAATCAACAGTGCGGTTCTGCCCGATCAGGTGCGATTGGCGGCACTAAGCACGGCGCGGACGCTGGCGGTGGCAATGTCGCTGTCCAGCCCGACGCCGAACACCGTCCGACCGCTGGCGGTGCGGCATTCGACATAGGCGACCGCCTGGGCATCGGCGCCATGGCCAATCGCATGCTCGTTATAATCGACGACATCCAGCGCGGGCCCAGTGCTGTCGCTCAGCGCGGCGATAACGCCGGAGATCAGGCCGTTGCCGCGCCCGGAGATTGACCGGTCTTCGCCGTCTATCGCGACATGGCCAATGAAGACGCGCTGCCCGGCTGCCCCGGTCTCCTCATAATCGCGCAGCACGAAGCGATCCTTGGCACTGGGCAGATAGGTCGCTTCAAACAACTGCCAGATATCGGCGGCGTTGAGCTCGCGGCTGGCTTCGTCGGCAAGCGCCTGAACATGGCGGCTGAAATCCGCCTGCAGCCGCTTGGGCAGCTTTAGCCCCTTATCCTGTTCGATCACCCAGGCGACGCCGCCCTTGCCGCTTTGCGAATTGACGCGGATCACCGCTTCATAGCTGCGCCCGAGATCGGCCGGATCGATCGGCAAATAGGGGACTTCCCAATAGGCGTCGTTGCGCGCTTCCTGCGCGGCGAAACCCTTTTTGATCGCGTCCTGATGCGATCCCGAAAACGCCGTGAAAACAAGATCGCCCGCGTAGGGCGTGCGCGGGTGGATCGGGATATGCGTGCAATATTCCACCGTCTTGACGATCGCGTCGATGTCCGAAAAATCCAATTTTGGATCAACGCCTTGCGTGTACATGTTGAGCGCGACTGTGACCAAATCACAATTGCCGGTGCGTTCGCCATTGCCGAGCAGACAGCCCTCGACCCGGTCGGCCCCGGCCATCAGGCCAAGTTCCGCCGCAGCGACCCCGGTGCCGCGATCATTATGGGTGTGCAGCGAGATCACCACGCTGTCGCGATTGGGGATGTTGCGCCCGAACCATTCGATCTGGTCGGCATAGATATTGGGCGTCGCGCATTCGACGGTGGCAGGCAGGTTGAAGATGATCGGGTGGTCAGGTGTGGGGCGCAGAATGTCCATTACGGCCGCGCATACCTCGACCGAAAAGTCGAGCTCGGCGGTGGAGAAAGTCTCGGGGCTATACTGGAAATGCCAATCGGTATCGGGCTGGGCGGCGGCGCAATCGCGCAGGATTTTCGCGCCCTCCACCGCGATGCCACGCACCTCGCCGCGGGTCATGCCGAACACAATCTTGCGCCAGGCTGGGCTGACCGCGTTGTAGAGATGGACGATAGCGCGCGGGGCACCCCGCAGCGATTCAAAGCTCGTCTCAATCAGGTCGCGGCGTGCCTGGGTGAGTACCTGGATCGTGACATCGTCTGGGATCCGCCCTTCCGCGACTAGCCCGGAAATAAACCCATATTCGGTCGCGCCCGCGCTCGGAAAGCCGACCTCGATCTCCTTCATGCCGATTTTGCAGAGCAGATCGAACATCCGCGTCTTCTTCTCGGCATCCATCGGATCGATCAGCGCCTGGTTGCCATCGCGCAAGTCGGTCGACAGCCAGCGCGGCGCGGCGGTGATGGTGCGGGATGGCCATTGCCGGTCGGTCAGGGTGATTGGCGGGAAGGGGCGATATTTGGCGGATGGATTGCTGTGCATGATGGTCTCGCTGGCTGCGGGGTCTGCGGTTCGGGTCGGTCCAGGCCCTTAGGCGGTTGATCGCGCGGGCACGGGCGCACGCGATAATGGCGCCTAAGGGCGCGTAAGTCGCAGCGAGAGGAGCAGGGTGCGCTCGGCCATGATCTCCCCCTAACGCGTCGGCGGGTTGGCTGTCCAGCCTTGGCCTATGAAAGCGCCGGTTAGCGGCGGTACAGCGTCAATAAATCATGCATGATTGGGGTTGGCGATGTTACGCAGCGACATCCTCTTTGTGCGGATTTGCCGCAAGGCTGGTTTGTTCAGCCGTTGCCTGCGGGATGTCGCCGGAAAGCAGCACCGCCGCGCTCCTTTGCCCAGCCTGCAACGATTCGAAGAGTTGCGCATAGCCTTGCGCTGCGTGCGACAGCCGGTTCGCGGAGAGTGCTGCGGCGGCGTCGGCAATGTTCGGTCGGGGTTTTTGCTGCTGGTGGTGGATCGCGGTGACCAACGCCGCAACAGAGCTGTCAGCCGCCAGCGTACCGAAGCTGCCGATCTGCGCCAAATCGCGCAGATAATGCGAGCAATCGGTGGCGACAAAGGGCACGCCTGCAATCAGCGCTTCTGCCGCGACAGCCGGCCCACCTTCATAGCGCGAACAGATCAGCAGCAGATCCGCATCGCGCAAAATGGTCGATACGTCTGGCCGATACCCGGTCAGCGTGACGTGCTCTTGCAAGCCATGCCGCGCAATCGCCCGCTCGAGTTGCGGGCGTTCGCGCCCTTCGCCGACAATCGTCAAATGGACTTTGGTGTTCGGCTGCATTGCCGCCACCACCTCAATCGCCAGCCCAAAGTGCTTTTGGGGCTCCAGCCGTCCTATGCAGACAAGGCGGAGCATATCCTTGGGCGGCCGTGGCCGCGCAGGGACCAACGGAATGACCATATCAGCGAGAAACGGGTCTGGAACCGATCGCACCGGCATGTCGGGTAACAAAGCCTTTGCGTCGTTCATCAGGCCTGGCGTCATTGCCGCCAGCGCATCAATGCCGTTCACCAGCCGACGGAGCACAAAGCGCTGGACAGCCTTCAGCAGCACGCCATTTCTGGTGATCAGCGGGTTGCTGATCTTGGCGACGATGGCCGCATGCGGCAGCTGACGGCGAAAGGCGCGCGCCAGGCCGAAATGATAATTGCCCGGAAGAAAGATAATGTCGGGGCGGAGCGGGGTAACCCGATCCGCCAATCGGCGCCCGAGCCGCCAGCGCGACAACAGGCTGCGCTTGATCGGCGGATCGAGTGCCACAATCGTTGCCCCAGCCGGGATATGAGTATCGGGTTCGCCGCTGGTGCCGCCCACGGCAATGGATACTCGGAACCCCATGTCAATCCAGGCACCCGCGAGCGTCATCGCAATTTTTTCCGTCCCGCCGGGATAAAAATCATGCATCGCAATCAGGATATGCGGGCGGGGCAAAAAAAACTGCATGGCATGGTCCGATAGGTATCGAAGCCTCTAAGGAGTTCGCTTGTCGGACGGTCCATGCCAAGTCAAGCTACGCGCGTATGACTGCCGCGCATCCTGATGGCGATGTGGCTAGTTTTTCGCCTTGTCGACCAGCTTGTTCGCACCGATCCATGGCATCATTGCCCGCAGTTCAGCCCCAACCTTTTCGATCGGATGGGCAGCCGCCGCCTTGCGCGAAGCCTTGAGCTCGGGCTGGCCAGCACGGTTGTCGAGCACGAAATCCTTAACGAAGCGCCCGGCCTGAATGTCCGCCAGCACGCGCTTCATCTCAGCCTTGGTCTCGGCGGTGATAATCCGCGGCCCGGTTTTGATATCGCCATATTCAGCCGTGTTGCTGATCGAATAGCGCATATTGGCGATGCCGCCTTCATAGAGCAGATCGACGATCAGCTTGGTTTCGTGCAGGCATTCGAAATAGGCCATTTCAGGCGCATAGCCCGCCTCGACCAATGTCTCGAACCCGGCCTGGATCAAGTGGGTGATGCCGCCGCACAGTACGGCTTGCTCGCCGAACAGATCGGTTTCGCATTCTTCGCGGAAAGTCGTCTCGATGATGCCGCTGCGCCCGCCGCCAACCGCGCTGGCATAAGATAGCGCCAGCGCCTTGGCATAGCCATTGCCTGATCCGCCTTCGGCTTCCTGCGCGACGGCGATCAGGCAGGGGACGCCGCCACCCTTTTGATATTCGCTGCGCACGGTGTGGCCGGGGCCCTTGGGCGCGATCATGATGACGTCGAGATCAGCGCGCGCCTCGATCAGGCCGAAATGGATGTTTAGCCCGTGCGCAAAGGCAATCGTCGCGCCCTGTTTCAGATTCGCGTGGAGATCATCGGCATAAATCGCCGCTTGATGCTCGTCGGGCGCGAGGATCATCGTCACATCGGCCCAGGCCGCCGCCTCTGCATTCGACATCACCTTGAAACCGGCGGCTTCGGCCTTTTTCGCTGTGGCGGAACCGGGGCGGAGTGCAATTGCCACTTCCTTAACGCCGCTATCGCGTAGATTCTGTGCATGGGCATGGCCCTGGCTGCCATAACCAACGACCGCGACCTTCTTGTCGGTGATCAGGTTCAGATCGGCGTCGCGATCATAATAGACTTGCATCATTGAGCATTCCTTGCTTGATCAAGGGATTCATATTCCCTAATTAAATGATTATGGCGTCGTCGAACTTCGATAAATTGTTTCTCAGTTTGGGCAGCATGGCCGCTGGCGTTGGAATTAGCGCGGCAGTGGCCGAGGTCGTTTCCGCGACGTTTGTCGCGCGGTCGGTTGCGTCTGTTCTTCCTCCGGGACACGTTGTAGTGATCGGTATTCCGAATCTCATTCCCATAGTGGGTGCAAGTGTTGCACTTGCAGCTACGATTCTATCGGGTGCGTTCAAAGACCGGGCTTTACTAGTAAAAACTGGCGCCGACGAAGAGGAAAGGGAAACCAAATGTGAAATTCCCGAATCGGAGAGCGCCTGAATGGCGGGTGAGGCGATTTCGGCGATTAACACGGCGCTCTCGATAGCCGTCCTTGGTTCGTGCGTGGGATTCCCCGCTTTACACGTTTTGTGGCGCCGCATTTTAAACAGCCCAGCCAAACCGGTATCTTCCGGTGAGGTAGCCTTAATGGTGATCACTGGTTCGGGTGCCCCGCAGGCTGCGTGTCTGGTACTATGGCCGATTTGGCCCGGCATGCTTACTACGGTGACCGATGTACCGCTACTGCTCGTGCCGACTGGTGTGATCTCCCTTTTGTTCGGCGTGGGCGCGATCTTCGATTGGAAGTAGTTCACGCCGCGTCCTTGCCCCGCGAAATGGCGACGATGCCGGTGCGCGCGACCTCGATAAGACCAACTTCGCGCATCAGCTCAACGAATTTATCGATCTTTTCGGTGCCGCCGGTCACTTCGAACACGAAGCTCGACGTTGTCGCATCGACGACGCGCGCTCGGTACACGTCGGCCAGCCGCAGCGCTTCGATGCGGTGGTCGCCGGTGCCTGCAACCTTGATCAACGCCAGCTCGCGTTCGACATGCGCGCCCGCTGCGGTCAGATCGGTGACCTTGTGGACCGGGACCAGCCGGTCGAGCTGCGCCACGATCTGTTCAAGCACCGGCGGGCTGGCCGAGGTGACGATTGTAATCCGGCTGACCGATTTGTCCTCGGTAATCTCGCTGACCGTCAGGCTCGCGATATTATAGCCGCGCGCGGTGAACAGCCCGGCGATCCGCGCCAATATGCCCGGCTCGTTATCGACGATCACCGCCAGCGTGTGGCGTTCTGCGTTCTCTTGCCTGATGCGCATCACACCAGCGCCTTGGCTTCGTCGTCCATCACCCCGGTCACCTGATCAGCGGCAAGAATCATGTCGGTATGCGCCGCGCCTGATGGGATCATCGGGAAGCAGTTCGCGCTCTGTGACACGCGGCAATCGACCAGTACCGGCCCGTCATAGGCGAGCATATCGGCGATGCCGCTTTCAAGCTCGCCCGGCTTTTCGATCAAAATGCCCTTCCAGCCATAAGCCTCAGCCAGTTTGACGAAATCGGGCAGCGAATCGCTATAGCTTTCGGCGTAGCGGCTCTCATAGGTCAATTCCTGCCACTGGCGGACCATCCCCATATATTGGTTGTTGAGGATGAAGATCTTGATCGGCAAGCGATATTGCGTCGCGGTTGCCAGTTCCTGGATGTTCATCTGAATGGAAGCCTCACCGGCAATGTCGATCACCAGCGCCTTGGGGTGGCCAAGCTGCGCGCCGATCGCCGCTGGCAGTCCATAGCCCATCGTGCCGAGCCCACCGCTGGTCAGCCATTTATTGGGCAGTTCGAAATCGAAATACTGCGCGGCCCACATCTGGTGCTGGCCAACTTCGGTGGTGATGATCGGTGATCGTTTGTGCGTTGCCTCCCACAGCGCCCGGACCGCGCGCTGCGGCATGATCTCCGTCTTGGATTCAGCAAAGGCCAGGCTCTTCTTCGCGCGCCAACCCTCGATCCGCTGCCACCAGTCGGTCAGGTCGGGCTTGGGATGCTGCCGCGCCTTGTACACGCGGATCATCGCCTCCAGCGCATAACCGACATCGGCGATCACTGGCAGATCGACCCGCACCGTCTTGTTGATGCTGCTGCGATCGATATCGATATGCGCCTTGCGCGAATGGGGGCTGAACGCGTCGAGCCGCCCCGTCACGCGATCATCAAAGCGCGCGCCCATCGCGATGATCAGATCGGCCTGGTTCATCGCCCAATTGGCTTCATAGGTGCCGTGCATGCCCAGCATGCCGAGCCATTGCTTCGACGATGCCGGAAAGGCGCCAAGCCCCATCAATGTCGATGTCACCGGCGCACCCGTGATCTGCGCCAGTTCACGCAGCAACGTGCTCGCCGCCGGTCCGGCATTAATGATGCCGCCCCCGGTATAGAAGACCGGGCGTTCAGCCGCTGCGAGCATATCGACCAATTGTTCGATCACAGCCGGATCGGGCTTCATCTGCGGGCGATAGGTTTTGTGCTTGATCGGGCCGGGCTTGGTATAGCGCGCCAGCGCGACCTGCACGTCCTTGGGGATATCGACAACGACTGGGCCGGGGCGGCCCGATGTCGCGATGTGAAAGGCCTCATGGATCACGCCGCCCAGCTTGGCGGGGTCCTTCACCAGATAATTATGCTTGGAGCAGTGGCGGGTGATGCCCACCGTGTCGGCTTCCTGAAAAGCATCGGTGCCGATCAGCGCGGTCGGCACCTGGCCCGTGATCACCACCATCGGGATCGAATCCATCAGCGCATCGGTGATCCCCGTCACCGCATTGGTCGCGCCGGGGCCAG
>JAIERC010000119.1 GCA_019747165.1 Sphingomonas sp.
AGACCGTATAGGTCCGCAGCAGGGGTGGTTCACCGCCGGGCTGTGCTAACCGGATCGGCAGATGCTGTCCGGCGCGATGCGGCGCCATTGCTGCGCCATCAGCGGGTTCGAGGTAGAATGATTTGATCACCGCACTTTCGGGCACGATCTGCGTGACTTTGAATTTACGCCAATCAGAACGGGAAGATGACGTGGTCGTCGACGACATGGGGGGCTCCGTTAGTAATCAGTGATACAATGGGCGGGTGCGTGCTGGTTGCGCCGCAATCAGATCGGCGAGCCGATCCGTCAACGCACTGCAGGCGGCACCGGCAAAGGTCAGGAAATCGTCGAGGTCCGTGCGCTCAACTGAGGCCAGCTGAGCCTGCAGCATTTGGCGCGCCCGGAAGAACCTCGTCTTGACGGTGGCGGGCAGGATATCGAGCGCGACGGCGGCTTCGTCGATCGTCATCCCCTCGATCTCGCGCAGAATGAAGACGATCCGGTAGATGTCGGGCAGGCGGTTCAACGCCTCCTCAAGCGTTTTCTGTAGTTGCACGTTCGCGACATGGTGTTCGGGTGTCGGCTGCCCACCCGGATAGCGCACCTGAACGGCTCGACCTGATTCTATTCCCAACGCTTCGGTCTCGCCAATATGGGGCGCACGGCGGCGCGCTGACCGGCGTCGGGTCAATGCTTCGTTGATGACGATGCGCGTCAGCCAGGTTGACAGCTTTGATCTGCCCTCAAAGCTGTCGATCGCCGCAAATGCTTTCAGATAGGCACTTTGCACGGCGTCTTCCGCTTCACCGCTATCCTTCAGAACCGCCCAGGCCGCCCGAAATAGCCGTTGGTTGTGCCGCGTCGCAATGAACCGAACAGCGCCGGAGTCGCCCGCCCTAAACAGGTCGGCCAGGTCGGCATCTTCCATCTCGGCATAATCAAGCGCGTCGGATCGCATCAGCGCGCGCCCGCCCGCGCGTCCCGGATCGATGCCAAAAAGTCGCGACGCAGATCCCGGTCTTCGCTGAAGTCTCCCAGCCAGCATTCGGTGCGCATCGTGACGCCGCGCTGATTGACCCCGCGCGTTGCCATGCAGCCATGGGTTGCATCGATCACGACGGCAACGCCGCGCGGGGCGAGGGCCTCCCAAAGCGTCATCCCAATCTGCTGGGTCAATCGTTCCTGCAATTGCAGCCGCCGCGAGAACGCGTCCACCAGCCGTGATAGCTTTGAAATGCCCACAACCCGGTCGCGCGGCCGATAGCCGACATGCGCCACGCCCATGATGGGGGCCATGTGGTGTTCGCAGGTCGACACCAGCGGGATGTCGCAAAGAAGGACAGTTTCTTGATAGGATTCCGCCTCGGTAAACGTGCGGCTGAGCAATGCGCTAGGATCGATCGCATAGCCCGAAAACCATTCGCGATAGGCGCGCGCCACGCGCGCTGGCGTGTCGATCAGCCCTTCGCGCTCCGGATTGTCTCCCGCTGCCTTGATCAGGGTGCGCACTGCTGCTTCAATTTCCATTTGGCTCGGCTTTCCGTGCCGCGCGCGCAAGTCTGTTACCTCTTGGCCGGTAAATTCCGCTGGATCCAATCCTGTTTGGTCCAATTCTGTCTGGCCCAATTCTGTCTGACATTGTGAGAATTTCAAGAATCTTTCCTTCTTAGGCCGACGCTCTTTCGGAGGAGCGCGCTAATCCGGCGATGGCGTCCATCTCCGGGCGATGTGGCAGACACATACGGCTATTAGATGCCGGAGCGCCGCCATCGTTTCCAAGATTCTGCGAAAAAATGCTGACGGTGCAAATGACCGTCGCGCGCGTGAAACGCCTCCTGCTCGCGAACCGGTCTCAGCGCTTCGGACAATAGCCATTCAACGACACGGCCCGCGCCCTGGCGGCGTGACATTGGACGCGTTAGCCGCGCGCGCGCCCCAGCACTTCATAGGCCATCACCGCCGTTGCCACGGCGGCATTCAGGCTGTCGGCCTTGCCCAGCATGGGGATCTTGACCAGCAGATCACACGCGGCGGCATAGTCATCGGGCATGCCCTGCGCTTCATTGCCGGTCAGCAAAAAGGTCGGCGTGGCATAATTGGCGGCACGGTAAGGGGTGTCGGTGTCGAGGCTCAGCCCAACCAGCTGGCCCGGTCCGGCGCGCAGCCAGGCGATGAAATCGGCCCAGTCGCACTGGACGATCGGCACGGTGAACAGCGCCCCCATGCTTGCGCGCACTGCCTCTACCGAGAAAGGATCGACGCAGTCGCCGATCAGGATCAGCCCGCCCGCGCCGACTGCATCCCCGGTGCGCAGGATCGTGCCAAGGTTGCCGGGATCGCGCAGTCGCTCGGCGACCAGCCAGATGTCGGCGCGCGTCCGCTCAAGTGACGCGAGCGACCGAGCAAATTCAGCAAACACGCCCACCACTGCCTGCGGGTTATCCTTGCCCGACAGTTTTGACAGGATATCGGGCACCGTCTCGATTGCTTCGCCACCCGCCGCCTCGACATCGGCGATCAGCGCGGTGACCAGCGGGTGGGCGGCACTGTCGCGGGCATAAAACAGGAATTGCGGCAACCGCCCGGTCTCGCGCGCCTCCGTCAGGATGCGCAGACCCTCGGCCAGGAACAGCCCTTCTTCGCGGCGGTGGCGCTTGTCGCGCAATTGGCGCACGCGCTTAATCAGGGGGTTGGAGTAAGCAGTGATTTCGCGCGGCATTGGCGGGATCAATCCTCGCCGAACTTCGCCTCGACCAGCTCGGCCAGCGCGTCCACGGTGGCTTGGGCGCCGTCGCCCTCGGCGCTGATCGTGATGTGGTCGCCCATCGCCGCGCCCAACATCATCAGCCCCATGATCGATGTACCGGTGACCGGCGATCCATCCTTCACGACGGCGACATCGACGGGCAGGGTGGAGGCAAGCGTCACGAATTTCGCGCTGGCTCGTGCATGCAGGCCGCGACGATTGGTGATGGTGACCGTGCGAAAAACCTTGCTCACGCGGCGGCTTCGCCCAGCACTTCGGACGCGACCGAGATGTATTTGCGGCCTGCTTCGCGCGCAGCGGCTACGGCGTCGGTCACTTTCATCGATTTGCGCGCGCCTTCCAGGCGAATCAGCATCGGCAGATTGATCCCGGCGATCACCTCAACCCGACCGGTTTCCATCAGCGAAATGGCGAGGTTGGACGGCGTGCCGCCAAACAAATCAGTCAGCACGATCACGCCCTGGCCGGTTTCCACCGCCGTAATGGCGCTCGCAATATCGGCGCGGCGGCCCTCCATATCGTCATCGGGGCCGATTGAAATGGTGGCGATATGGTCTTGCTTGCCGACGACATGCTCCATCGCCGTCACAAATTCTTCGGCCAGACGGCCATGGGTAACGAGTACCAGCCCGATCATCGACGCCCGATCACTTCAGAAAAGTCCCCACAATCATGCCCCGAAATATGCCCGTCCATCGTCACACATTAATCGGCGTCACTGGAACAGCTTCAAGCGAGTCCTGTGATGCCGCCCCCAGATCGCGGTGCGTAACCGTGGGCGAAAATCCCGCGTCGCGCAACCGCTTCGCCATTCGTTCAGCGACATGGACCGAACGATGTCTCCCGCCGGTACAACCGAAAGCGATGGTTACATAGGATTTTCCCTCGGCATGGTAGCGTGGCAGCAGCAGCAGGATCATTGCGTCAATCGCCGCCATTGCCTCAGCATAGGCCGGATCGGCGATGATGTAATCCCCGACATCGGCATCAAGCCCGGTGCCGGGGCGCAGCGAATCGTCCCAATGCGGATTGCGGAGAAATCGCACGTCGAGCACCAGATCGGCATCCCGCGGCAGGCCGCGCGCAAAGCCGAACGAGATGACTGAAAGCGTTGGCCCGCTGAGACCTTCACGCGCAAAGGTTGATCGAATCTTCTGCGCCAGTTCGTTGCTCGACAAATTGGTCGTGTCGATCAACCTGTTGGCCCAGCGCCGCAACGGCGCCAGCATTTCGCGCTCGCGGGAGATGCCGTCAGACGCCGGTCGATCAAGCGCCAGCGGGTGGCGTCGGCGAGTCTCCGAATAGCGCCGTTCGAGCTCAGCCCCGGCGCAGTCGAGGAACAGGGTGCCAATGTCATGACCATGATCCGCCCGCAGTTTTTTGATTCTCTTGACGATCTTGTCGGGATCGAAATCACGGGTCTGTGCCCCGAATCCGAGTGCGAGCGGTCGAACGCTTTGCCCCGCGCCCGGAGGCAGCGCCGTTGCCAACAAGCGATCAAGCAGCAATAGCGGCAGATTATCGACCACTTCCCAGCCCAGATCTTCCAACGTCTTTAACGTGGTTGATTTGCCCGCGCCCGACATGCCGGTGACGAGCAATATGTCCTTTGTTTCGGGCCGCGTCATGCCGTTGCTCTCAGACGCTGAAGGGCAAGCTCCACCTTGATCGGCGCCGATGCGTGCCTTCCTTCCAGGGTAACCACGGCAATATCGATCCCGGCGATCCGTCTGCTTTGCTGTTCAGGGGGCATGCGTTCAACATTCTCGGCCAATGCGATCAACAAGGCGACGGGCACCCGATCGCGGTGCGGCATTGGCATGATGCCAAGTCCGCGCACCTCGATCTTCCCGGCAATTGTTGCAGGTGCTGTTGCCAGCAATTGCTTCCCGGACCGAGTCAACATGGTATAATCGTCGCTGACAAGCTGCGCGCCGCGATCGATCAAGCGCAGCGCGAGATCGGATTTCCCCGCGCCCGAAGGCCCCTCAATCAGGACGGCAAGGTCACCAATCGCGACGCAGGATGCGTGCAGCGTTTCGGATGAAACGATGGTCATCGACGGGCCTTGTTCATGACATCTCCGCCAAGGGCAGCCTGACGACGAATCGTGCGCCATTGTGCTGGTCGCTGCGCGATTCGACGGCAATTTTCCCTTGATGGCCCTCGATAATCGTCCGCGCAATGGCAAGACCAAGCCCGGAATGCTTGCCAAATGCTTCTTCCGCCGGCCTTATCGACTGAAAGCGGCGAAAAACCTGCTCTCGGGACTCTTCGGGCACGCCGGGACCTTCATCCTCAACCGCAATTTCAACCTCACGCGCGTCAACCACCATGGATATCGCAATCAAGCCTTCATTGGGCGAAAAGGAAATGGCATTGTCGATCAGGTTCTCGAATACCCGTTCCAGCCGCGTATCTTCCCCAAGCACCAGCAATGGTTTGTCGTGGCGATGATCGACGCGCATGCTGACTCCGCGTTCGATGCCGCGCTGGGTGCGGGCATTCAGCAACGCGTCGATCATCGCGCCGATATCGACGGGTTCGAACTTGGCTCGGCTAAGCTGCGCGTCGAGCCGTGATGCTTCGGAAATGTCGCTGATCAGCCGATCGAGCCGATGGACATCGTCGCGCACGATCGCGAGCAGTTTTTCCTGCAGCGCCGGTTCGCGGACCATACCCAGCCCCTCAACCGCAGAACGAAGTGAGGCGAGCGGGTTTTTCATTTCGTGCGTCACATCGGCGGCAAATGCTTCGGTTGCGTCAATCCGCGCACGCAGCGCCTGGCTCATGTCCGACAGGGCGCGCGCCAGCATGCCGATTTCGTCACCGCGCGAGGGGAGGCGGGGGACCACGACTTCGCGGGCGCGCCCGAGCCGGACCCGCACGGCGGCCAGCGCTAGCCGCCGTAACGGCCGAACGATCGTGCGCGCCAAAAACAGCGAGAGTAAAATCGATGCAATCGACACGACCAGCAGCACCAGGCTTAGCCGAAACCGCTCGAGTCGCACCGTTTGGGTGATGTCCCTTGCGTTGATCGCGGTCATCACCACGGTGCTGTCGCGACGATGGCCGGGCAATGGCGCGGCAGCGGTGATGACGGGCGTGCGATCAGGCGCGCGCCAGACCGTCGCGACGGCTTGCTGCGTCTGTTGAGCAATGGGCACGTCGGGCCAGGTCTGGCCCGCGCGGCGTTCGCGATACAGCGGTGCGCGCTCGGCCCCGACCACCGTGTCGATTAACGCATCCAGGAACCGACCCGCGCGGGCACCGCTGCTTTCGGTATTGGGATCGATCAGCGTGAAATTACGCAATCCCATCGCGCGGCTATCGGTGATCTGAGCACCGGTTGCATCGAAGAGGCGCAGTCTGGTGCCGGTGTAGCGGGCAAGATCAATTGCCAGTGCCTCGCGCGCCTGCGGTTGGGCGGCAGCAAGCGCCTCTGCGATCAGCCGTGCCTCCCGCTTGGCTTGCGCAACCCGGCTATCGACGATGCGGCTGCGAAAACTGTCGAGATAGAAGAATCCGCCAGCCAGCATGGCGAGCGCGAAGATGTTGACCGCTAAAATACGCCGGGTGAGGGAGATTCGTCCCGACCAGCGCAAGGAAAGATCGCTATCATGATCGTCGCCGTGGCGCGGGTTATTCTTCTGAGAATCGATAGCCAGCGCCATAAAGCGTTTCAATCGCGTCAAATTCCGGGGCCACTTCGCGGAATTTGCGGCGGACGCGCTTGATGTGGCTGTCGATGGTCCGGTCGTCGACATAGATGTCGTCCTGATAAGCCGCATCCATTAATTGATTGCGGGTCTTCACGATGCCGGGGCGTTGCGCCAGCGTTTCGAGGATGAGAAATTCCGTCACGGTAAGCGTAACGGGATTACCCTCCCAAGTCACGCGGTGCCGGGCCGGATCCATGGCCAATTTGCCGCGCTCCAATATTTCAGACGGCACTTGCTCCTCACCGGGCGCCGACGGCTGCGACAGTTCGGTCCGGCGCAGGATCGCCTTGATCCGGGCGATGAGAAGCCGTTGTGAAAATGGCTTGGCGATATAATCATCGGCACCCATGGCGAGGCCAAGTGCTTCGTCGAGCTCGTCATCTTTTGAGGTGAGGAAAATCACGGGCATCACGCTTTTTTCGCGCAATCGACGCAGCAACTCCAAGCCGTCCATGCGTGGCATCTTGATATCGAAAATGGCGAGATCGGGCGGGTTATCGACAAGCGCCTTCAAAGCGGTCTCGCCATCTGAGTAAACGCGGGTCAGAAATCCTTCGGCCTGCAGCGCGATGGAGACCGAGGTGAGAATGTTGCGATCATCATCGACAAGCGCGATCGTAGCCGTCATCGGCGGTGTGAGCCTTTTATTACCGGCGTTTGGCCTAGGACAAAGCGCCGCGTGGCTCAACTCCTTGTCGCATTCGCCAGTTTGACCGTTCGGGCGATGGGCGATATGCGCCGAATCGATATATGTATGCGCAAGCATCGCTAGGGACATTTCTGGGAGAGATCATCGTGACGGAACGCACCCCACACAAGGGCCTTAGCGCTCAGGGATTCGCCACGACAGCAAAGCTCCATTGGAATCTGATCACGGCCCCGCTCGTCGAAGCAGCGCTTGCGCGCGGCGAGGGGCATTTGGCGGCAGACGGCCCGCTGGTGGTCGCAACCGGCCAGCACACTGGCCGCAGCGCGCAGGACAAGTTCATCGTCCGCGATGCCGAAACCGAAAACACGGTGTGGTGGGGCAAGACCAACAAGGGCATGACGCCCGAGCATTTCGCCGCGCTCAAGGCGGATTTCGTTGCGGCGCTGGGCACCAAAGACGAGCTGTTCGTTCAGGACCTGTTCGGCGGATCGCAGCCTGAGCACCGCGTCCGCGTTCGCGTCATCAACGAACTCGCCTGGCACAATCTGTTCATCCGCACGATGCTGGTGCGGCCGAAGCCTGAGGAACTGTCCGGCTTCGATCCCGAATATACGATTATCGATTTGCCCAGCTTCCGCGCCGATCCCGCGCGCCATGGCTGCCGCAGCGAGACGGTCATTGCGGTCAACTTCACCGAAAAGCTGATCCTGATTGGTGGCACCGCTTATGCGGGCGAGATGAAGAAATCGGTGTTCGGCCTGCTCAACTATCTGCTGCCGGTCGATGGCATCATGCCGATGCATTGTTCGGCCAATATCGGCCCAAATGGCGATACGGCGGTGTTTTTCGGCCTGTCGGGCACCGGCAAGACCACGCTCAGCGCCGATGCCAGCCGCACGCTGATCGGCGATGACGAGCATGGCTGGTCGGACACCGCGGTCTTCAATTTCGAAGGCGGCTGCTACGCCAAGATGATCCGCCTGTCGGCCGAGGCGGAGCCCGAGATTTTCGCAACCACCAAGCGCTTCGGCACGGTGCTCGAAAATGTCGTGATGGACCCCGATACGCGCCAACTCGATCTCGACGATGCGACGCTCGCCGAGAATAGCCGGGGGTCATACCCGATCGACTTCATCCCCAATGCGTCCGAACATAATATGGGGCCAGTGCCGAAGAACATCGTGATGTTGACGGCGGATGCCTATGGCGTCCTCCCGCCGATCGCCAAGCTCACCCCTGATCAGGCGATGTACCATTTCCTGTCGGGCTATACCGCGCGCGTTGCCGGTACCGAAATTGGCGTGACCGAGCCTGATGCGACCTTCTCGACCTGCTTCGGCGCGCCGTTCATGCCGCGCCACCCGAGCGTCTATGGCAATTTGCTGAAGGAGCGGATCGCCAAGGGCGGGGTGGATTGCTGGCTGGTCAATACCGGCTGGTCGGGCGGCAAGGCGACGATGCCGGGCATCAAGCGCATGCCGATCAAGGCGACGCGCGCGCTGCTCAATGCCGCGCTCGACGGCAGCCTCAACGATGCCGAATTCCGCACCGATCCTAATTTCGGCTTCAAGGTGCCGGTTGCGGTGGCTGGCGTCGATTCGGCGATCCTCGATCCGCGCAACACCTGGGCCGACAAGGCGGCCTATGATGTCACGGCAGCGAAGCTGGTCGATCAGTTCGTCGAGAATTTCGCGCAATTTGCGGACCATGTCGATGAGGGCGTCCGACAATCGGCCCCCAAGGTGCACCAGACCGCCTGACCGGCCCGATTACCTGGGCCTTCCTAACCGAAAGCCCGACCAATGACTGATCACTCGCCCCGTTTGTTTGAGACCGACGCTGCCGTGCGGCACGTCGGCCTCGGCTTGCTCGAACGCACCCTGCCGCGCGCCGAATGGACGCATGAGGCGCATCTCGCGGCCACTAGTTGGCTCGTCGTCGAGCGCCCCGAAATCGACCTCGACTCGGACCTGCGCGGGATGATCTCGGCGTATAACGAGGCCGTGGGTGGGGTGAATGACGCCACACAGGGCTATCACCATACGATCACCTGCTGCTTTCTGGCGGCGGTGCGCGATCATGTCCGGGAGACGGAAGGGCAGGGGCTGGCGGAGCGGGTGAACGCGCTGCTGCTGTCGCCGCGCGGGCGACGCGATTGGCCGTTGCGGTTCTATTCGCACGATCGGTTGTTTTCGGTGGAGGCAAGGCTGGGGTGGGTGGCGCCGGATTTGGCGGGTGACCGCTAAGCGGACATAGGGTCCAGCGGCGAATGTTCCCTAATGTTCGCACCCAAGCGCTGGTTTGCGCTGGTGCGTCTTCAGGGAGCAGCGCCGCTGTGAGGCCAGTTGCCCGCCGATAGTCCGATTGCCACATCGTCGTCACCCCGGCCTCGTGCCGGGGCCCACCGTGCCCCAAGCACGCTCACCGAAGGCGGCGCGGTGGGCCTCGGAACAAGTCCGGGGTGACGGGGGGTGATGGAGATGGCGCATCAGCGCCCCATGGCGCCGCCGAAGTTGCGGAAGTTGCGGGTTGTCATTGCCTTTGCGCGGATCCGCAATTTGCTGCGGCCATTGCGCGATAGATCGACGATTTTAAAGAGCGGCCTTCATCGTAGCGAATGAGGCGGATGTAGGAAAGCTGGGGTGTTGAATGGAGCTACACGCTCAATTCTTTGGCAGCCGTCATTGCGAGTGCAGCGAAGCAATCCAGCCGTGCCGCAAGTGGAAAAGCTGGATTGATTCGCTGCGCTCGCCATGACGAGGGTTGGTCGGCTGCTCTGACAGCCTGGCGCGCGCTTATCGTTTCGCCGGACCTGATTTGAGACCAGCTTATGTCGCGCCCGATGGCAAGCGGGACCCCGGGTCAAGCCCGGGGTGACGACGGACGTGAGAATGGCCGGTTTCGTCCAGTTTTTGCCATAGAGGACATCTTTAACCTATCCCGAAAGCGGCCACCCCTTTTTGAATTTTTAGTGGATAGCCTCCTGACGCTCTGTTCATCGTTTAGACTGACGAAAAATCAAACTGCTCGCTTGACGTGATCGGGGTCATATGGCGAGCAGCGGCTGCCGTAATCTCCTGCCTTCGCCGAAATGCTGATTGCCCCGGTAATGCGGTCGTTCCTCAGCTTTGGACCATTTAGGCGGAGCTTTCCGCGATCAAAATCGGATACCTACGCCAACGATCGCCTGATTTCGGTTGATGCCGCTGCCATAATCCGAGAATCGATATTCGATCTTCCCGTAAAAGCGATCAGTAAGATTATGTTCAAGCCCAGCACCGACGCGCACGCCATCGCGGTTCTCGGATCGCATTGATGTCGCCGGGCCTCGGTTAACCTGAAACGACGAGGTCAGTCCAAGATTAGTGTAGCCAACCAGCCCGTAAATCCTTGTCCGGTCAGCGCCAAGAGCGACGCCGAGACGAGCATTCGCGCTGAGATCGCGCTCCGGGCTCAGGCAGGATTCAAAAATGCCGGGCGCAACAAAAGCCACGAGCGGGTTTACTTGGCACCTGCCAGCCGTGCTGAAATCGACGTTACCCTCAATCCCAGCGAATACCCGGCCTTGGATTTTCGCATCATATCCAACGCCGACCCCATAAACGCCGCCCTGTACCGGCCCAAATGTTGAATCTGAAGGGCTGAAGAAGCTTCTGTGCGAAACATCATCAAAGCCGCCATGAATTTCTGCCCGCGCGCCCTGCGCAAAAGCTGCGCCCGACATGCCAATGCTAAGGATTGCCGCCAAGTAAAGTTTCCACCTGCCCATCGTCCTGCTCCAATCATCCGCCGATCACGCGAGTTTTCTTTACCCAGGGGCAAGTTCGTCGATCAAACCTGAACGATTATTGAACCGACATACGCCAGATGGGCTCCGATAAGAGCCCGATAGAGGGTAACGTTGCCGAGTGATTCGGTGGGACGCAACAGGAACTTGGCGCGTCGTCCGGTGAAGCGGGCGATACACCCTGCCTAATTGCAGACGGTCAGAAACGCATCAGGCCAATCCGTTTAATGTCTCCGAAGCGATAAGTTACGATGAGTAAAGCCGCTCGACGGCTTTCGGGGGCGCTGCTAGCGCACAAGAAAGGCCATAACTGGCTCGATAGCTGCCGTCACGGCGCAGTGCGATAGAAGGGCAGCTATCGCCTTTGAGCTTCCCAAAAGCTGCCCGAGTATTACCCACCACTAGCCGCCACCCGCGCCCCCTGGGCCCCCCTCAACTAATCGACGCCATTTCATACAGCATGTCGACATACGCCATTGCGCTGTCGACCATGCCGAGCACTTTGGGGTTGGTCGATTCAATCACGAAGAATTCGTTCGGGGCATGCGCGCCGCTGCCATAGCCGGGGCCGAACTGGCCGGCGG
>JAIERC010000497.1 GCA_019747165.1 Sphingomonas sp.
CGTTGCAATGAGCGCGGCCTTAGCAAGCAGGCGCGCAAGGGGGAAGGGGGCGGCGCGCGCGAAGGACGTGGTTGGGAGTTTGGGGTGCAGAGGAGGCGGTAGGAAAGCGCCGCCGATTAGCAGTGAGACAGGTTTCGGTATCGTTGACTGACCATTTTGCCATCCGCGACCAGTGGTAAGTGGCGATGCCGTCACTCAGTTCGATTTAAGT
The DNA here is from genome assembly GCA_019747165.1 of Sphingomonas sp. Taxonomy (GTDB): domain Bacteria; phylum Pseudomonadota; class Alphaproteobacteria; order Sphingomonadales; family Sphingomonadaceae; genus Sphingomonas. The sequence continues at coordinate 212 of JAIERC010000497.1, forward strand.
GACCTAGCAACGCAATCGCCGCATCGATATCGCCATCCGTCGTCCGCCATGATGAAATGCTGAGCCGGGCGGCTGGTTGACCTTGCCACTGGGTCGAGCCGAACCATATCTGCCCTGTCGCCGCGGCGTTCTCGCGGATGCGCGTCATGCGGGCAGGGTCGCTTGTCGTGATCAGTACCTGATTGAGAACAACGTCGTTCAGCACGTCATACCCTGCATTGCGCAGACCATCCGCCAGACGCCGCGCCTGGCGACAATGGCGATCGACCAAATCTGCCACGCCATCGCGGCCAAGCGAGCGCAATGCTGCCCAGATTGCCACGCCGCGCGCCCGGCGGGAAAACTCAAGCGTGCGGTTCTTTTGGGCCTCGGGTCCGGCGCTCGAATAACTTGCATCGCTGTCCATCGCCCCGGTCAGCGCGGCCTCGTCGCGGCAAATCGCCATCGCGCAATCATAGGGGGTGTTGAGCCATTTGTGGCCATCGACGGTCCAGCTGTCGGCACCGTCGATTCCATTGGTAAGGTGGCGCGCCTCTGCTGATGCGCGCGCCCACAGCCCAAATGCGCCATCGACATGCACCCAACTGCCGGCGGCACGTGCCTGCGGGATGATATCAGCAAATGGATCGAATTCGCCGGTGTTCACTTCGCCGGCCTGCAGACATAAAATGGTGCGATCGTCGAGCTTGGGCAAGCGGGCAGGATCGATGCGACCACGCGCGTCGGTCGGCGCAATGATCAAACGACTGGTCCCGAAGCCAAGGACGCGGAGCGCCTTGATCATAGTGATATGCGCCTTGTCCGATACAACGGCTTTTATCTCGCGAGCGCCGATCAAGCCGTCTTCGTCAAAATTCCAGCCGAGCCGAGCAAGCAGGTTTCGTCGCGCCGCTGTGACGCAGATCAACCCGCAAGCGCTTGCCGACGTGCCAAAACCGACCGCGCCATCGCGGGGCAGGTCGAGAATTTCAAGCAGCCAACGCGCTGCAACCTCTTCGATCGCCGCGCCCCCCGGTGCGCCGATCTTGGTACTGGCGCTTTGATCCCAGGCGAGCACAATCCGCTCGGCTGCAGCGGCGATGGGGAGACTGGCGCCGACGACAAAACCGAAATAGCGAGGGCCGTTACCGGCCACCGTTGCAGGCGAACCAAGGCCATCGAGCAGGGCCAGCGTTTCCGCTGGTGGTCGCCCATGATCCGGTAGCGCCTCATTGAATCCAGCAAGAGCCGCCAGCGCGTCGGCATCGGGGAACGCCCGCCGTGTGTTACACTCGGCCACAAAGCGGCGACCGCGCGCATCCGCATCGGCAAGCAGATCAATTTCATTCATTGGCGATCTTCCCGTATGATTTTCGGCGAGGTGCTTTCCTGACCTAGATCGACTTTTGAGGCAGGGAGGACCAATTCAAAAATGCCGGTCGAGCAATCGAACTGGCTCATGTCTCGACTGCATGATATCGAACTGGATCATGAGATCATCGCCCCTGCTGCCGTCCCTGCCAGCGCTCCGTGCCTTTGCAGCTGTAGGCCGATTGGGTAGTTTTCGCCGCGCGGGTGAGGAGTTACTGATCACGCAAAGCGCGGTCAGCCATCACATTCGGGTGCTTGAGACAGCATTGGGGTTGCGGCTGTTCGACCGTCACGCCCGAACCATCTCGCTGACGCCCGTCGGGGAGCGCTATCTCGATCGCGTCTCGGCTGCCTTTGCGATGATCGAGGAAGCGACGGCTTCGGCCACGGCTGCTATTGGCCTTCAGCGTGTGGTAGTGTCTTTGCTGCCATCCTTTGCGGCGACCTGGCTGCTTCCACGGTTGGCGCAGTTCCGGTCCGATCATCCGACGATCGATCTGGTGCTCGATCCCACGCTGCGGCTAGTCGATCTCGCGGGCGGCGAGGCCGATCTGGCGATCCGATACGGGGATGGCAGCTGGACGGGGTGCACGGCCGAACTGTTGATGAGCGAGCAACTCGCCCCGGTCGGCAGCCCGGCCTTTGCTGAGCGCGCAGGCATCGCCGATCCCGGCGACGTATTGGGCCATCTTTGGCTCCACACGCGCAGCAATGTCGACTGGCATATCTGGGAGGAAGCCGTCGGGATCGATAGTCGGCGGGCGCAGCACCTCGCGCTAGCCGATTACAATATCGTGCTGCAGGCAGCGATTGACGGTCAGGGGATTGCGATGGGCCGATTGCGTCAAATCGCCTCGAAGATCGAAAGCGGTGCGCTGGTGGTGGTTTCAGCGCCCGTGGTCGAATATACCGGGATTGGCCATTGGCTGCTCCTGCCCGAACGTCGGGGACTCTCTCAACCAGCCGCGCTTTTCGCGGCGTGGCTACGCCAGGAAGTGCAGAAAAGCATATCCGATTGATCGAAACCTATCCGTTACGATCAAATCAGCGATGTTCACCCCAGCACCTCAGCCACCAGATCCTTGCGGCTCAGCTTGCCGATCATCGTCTTGGGCATCGTGTCACGCACGACCACGGCGTCGACTTGCTCGACCTTGCCGATCTGCGGGTTCAGCCAGGCTGTCAGCGCCTCGCCGGTCGTATCGGCACCCTCGTTCAGCGTGACATAGGCGCGCGGGTGTTCGCCGCGATAGCTGTCGGGGATGCCGATCACCAACGCCTCCTTCACCGCGGGGTGTTGGTACAGCACCGCCTCGATCTGGCTGGGGAAGACCTTGAAACCGCCAACTGAGATCATGTCCTTCAGCCGGTCGACGATCTTGACGAAGCCATCGGCGTCGATCTGGCCGACATCGCCGGTGCGCAGCCATTTGGTGCCATCGGTGTCGATCACAAAGACATCGGCGTCCGCATCGGGGCGGTTCCAATAGCCTTTCATGATCTGCGGCCCGGCGACCAGGATTTCGCCGGGTTCGCCCGCCTGGACGGGAAGCGAGGGGTTTTCCTTGTCGACCAGGCGGATGCGTGTGGCGGGCAGCGGCTGGCCGATCGTCCCGGTCTTGCCCTCCCCCAGATAGGGATTGGCCGACACGACCCCGGAAGATTCTGACAGGCCATAGCCTTCAACCAGCCGGGCCTTGGTCACCTGTTCAAATTTGGTGCGCAGTTCGCTGGGCAGCGGTGCGCCGCCCGATATGCAGACGCGCAGGCACGAAAAATCGGTCTTGCCGATCTTGGGATGATCGAGCAGCGCCTGGTACATGGTCGGCACGCCAGGCAGCGACGTCGCCTTGGTGCGGGTGATCGCGGCGAGAGCCTGCGCGGCATTGAAGCGCGGCAGCATCACGATGCAGCCGCCCGACACCACCGTCCTATTGAGCACACAGGTATTGGCGAAGACATGGAACAGTGGCAGCACGCCCAGAATGCGGTCTTCCATGCCGGGTTCGGGGTCGATCGCGTTGACCTGGCGGGCATTGGCGGTGAGGTTCTGGTGAGTCAGCATCGCCCCCTTGGGGCTGCCCGTGGTGCCGCCGGTATATTGGATCAGCGCAACATCATTTTCCGGATCGATCGGCGCGGGGGGCAATTGGCCGTCATTATCGATCAGCTTCGAAAAGGCGGTTATGCGCGAATCGGTGGGCTTCTTGGCCACATCCTTCTGGCTAAACAATCGATAGAGGATTGATTTGCCTGGCGGCAGCGCGCCCGCCACCGATCCGACGATCAGGCGTTCGAGCGCGCTTTCTTCCAGTACTTTGAGCGCGGTGGGCAGCAGCGCCGACGCCGAAATGGTGAAAAGCGCGCGGGTGCCCGAATCCGCTACCTGATGGGCAAGTTCGGCCGGGGAATAAAGCGGCGAGAAATTCACTACCGTCGCGCCGAGTTTCAATATCCCGTAATAAGCGGCCAGATAATGCGGCACATTGGGCAGGAACAGGCCGATCCGGTCGCCGGGACCATAGCCAAGCGCCTTCAGCCCCTTGGCCACCCGATTGGCCCCGTCGAGTGTCTCGGCAAAACTATAATGCCGACCAAGGAAATCGATCAGCGGGGCCCTGCCGCCTTTCGCCGCCGCCGAATCGAACATCGCGACCATTGATAAGGGGGCAAAGGCCTGATCCCAGGTTCCGGGGTGACGATAGGCGTGGCGCCACGCATTTTCTGGTTCGCAATCGATCATTTACAGCGGTGTAAGCACCGTCACGTTACGGTGCAAGCCAGCCTGACTGTCATCAACGATGATTGCTTCAGATGAAGCGCTTGGCGGTCCAGGTGACGAGCAGCGACACGGCCATGACGCCAATATCGACCGCCGCACTCACTTGCTGCGGCGCGCGGTCGCCGGCCTCATGCGTCATGATCCGGATATCAGCGGATGGGTGCCGCAGCGATACAATCGCCAGCAGCGCAACAAATCCAGCCAGTACAATACGACGATTACGCATGGCGCATCGACCTCCTGACTCGATATTTACCTTAATCGTTCAGCGCACACAAGATGATGCTTAGGCGGCAAGTGCCATGTTGTGGCGCGCGCAATCGCGCCCTTCGGTCTTGGCGGCAAACAGCGCGCGATCGGCCCGGCGATAGAGTTTTTTCCAGTCAATCTCACTGGTTAGCGGTCCGGTGCTGGTGCCGATGCTGGCGGTAACGGTGAGATCGAACGGCATGCGTTCTGCGCGCAGCCGATCAAGAATCGCGTTGGCTTCGATTGGCGTACCAGCCGGCAGGACGATGGCAAATTCCTCGCCGCCAATCCGCGCCACCAGCGCTTCTGCGGGCAGTGATGCCCGCAGCGATCGGGCGAACACACGCAGGACTTCGTCGCCGCCATCATGGCCGATCGTCTCGTTGACGGCCTTGAAATGATCGAGATCGGCAATCATCAGCACATGCTCGCCATCGCGCCCGATCGCCCGATCCAGAAAGGATCGGCGATTGAGCAGGCCGGTCAGCGGATCGGTATCGGCCAGGGCGCGAGCCGCGAGTTCCTGCACGCGGGCATCGTCGCGTTCGCGGCTCAGCATGCGGATGCGATAGGATATCGCCAGCGACGACAACAGCGCTTCACTGGTCATCGCCAGGATTGTCGAGTTATCGACCCAGAAGCTCCAGTTGAGAAGATTGAGGCTGTTGGCCACGCGCAGCCCGGCGAAGATGATCGGGGCGGCCCAGGTAATCGCGAAGACCCGCAAATAGCTGCTCTTTGCCCGCCACGCTCGCCAGAGCACCGCAGGGATCAGCGCGACCATCGCCAGGAAGGAGAAAGCAAAGAATTTGTGGAGGGCCAGCGCTTGCCAGGGGACCAGCAGGGCGAAACTCACGCCGCTGGTCATCAGCAAAACCGTCACCAGTCGCGTCGCCACGCCGATCCAGCCGGCAAAGACGCGCGGCTCGAAATAGCTGCGTGCGAAGAGCAGCGCCAGGCTCGCCGACGACGACAGCATCAGATAGTTGATCCGAATGCGGTCCATATCCGGCATGGACGGCCACAGCCATGCCAGGGCGCCCGATGATGACAGGGTGTAGATCATCAAGGTAACGACCATCAGGCAGTAGATGATCTGGAAATCATGCTTCATCGCCCGCCACATCGCCAGATTATGCACCAGCAACGCGATGCATAAGCCGCCAAAAGCGGCATAGAGCGCCGCCATGAACAGGTTATTGCGCGCGCTTTCCTCGCTTGTCGCTGTCTGCGCGCCGACGACGATCCCGCGCAGATTCGATGCGCCTTCGATTTTCCAGAGCAGCTGGACCAGCGGCGCAGGACGCGCGGGGATCGCTTGTTCGACAATCGCCCCAAGCTGAAGGTGGCGCGAGATATCGCTGCGACCCAGCGGTAGCGCCACAATCGCTCCATCGGCAAAGCGGGCATAGAGCGTCGAATGGCGTTGCCAGATGGCGGCGGTCCGCACGCTTAGCGGTGTGGTTGCACGGGCGCTGTTCGGCATATGGGATGCGAGTACCCAGAAATCACCGCGGCCAAATTCGGTCTGTGCAGTGCTGCAATCAAACGCAGCAGGTGATCGGAAAAGCCGGTCTGGCACGTCGCCCGACGCGATCGGCTTGATACACAGTTTCAGTGGCGCGCTGCCCAGGCCAATTTGCGCTGCCGCCGGGGTCGCCAAGCCAATGATGCCCACCATCAATATCAACAGGTAAAGGGAAGAGATGAATCGATAGGCTAAGCGGAAGATCATCCGGCAGATATAAAGTGGCTATGGCAAAGATTGAGTAAAGATTGGCGCCAATTAGATGGCGGTGGCACCATGGCCGCAACGCCGCACGGGAGTGTCAGGGCCGGTCTGAAGACGCTGTTTATGCGAATCGGACTGACCATCCAGCGCTGCGACCGCTACGTGCCCTAGCGCTGCACCCACGCGTCGGGCGCGCTGACGCCGCGCATCGTTAAGCGCCGCGTCGCTTCACGCGCGATCAATGCGGCTGATGGCGATGTTGGGACGGTCATCCGGCGTCCAAAACCGGCCAGCGGCGCGGATAAGCCGGCCATCAATGCGCGTGCGATGGGATAGCGTTCATCGGCGCGAGGGGAACCTCGTTCCCCTCGCGCCGAGACTGTTACTTCGCCTTGACGGGCTCTGCCTTGCCCTTTTTCTTCGGTTTCTTTGGGGCTGCCGGCGTGATCTCGAACGCCAGTGCATTGTCCTTCAGCTTCACCGTCACCTCGCCGCCATGAACGAGCTTGCCGAACAGCAATTCCTCAGCGAGCGGCTGCTTGATCTTTTCCTGGATCAGGCGGCCCATCGGACGGGCACCGTAAAGCTTGTCATAGCCCTTGGTCGTGAGCCATGCCTTTGATTCGTCGTCGAGATTGATGTGCACCTGCCGGTCCGCCAGCTGCAATTCGAGCTGGAGGATGAACTTATCGACCACGCGCGCGACGACTTCCGGCGGCAGATAGCCGAACGGCACGATCGCATCCAAGCGATTGCGGAATTCGGGCGTGAACATCTTGCGCACGGCTTCTTCATCCTCGCCCTCGCGCGTCACCGCACCAAAGCCCACCGCTTCGCGCGCCATGTCGCTGGCACCCGCATTGGTCGTCATGATCAGGATGGTATTGCGGAAATCGACCGTCTTGCCGTGGTGATCGGTGAGCTTGCCGTTGTCCATCACCTGCAGCAGGATGTTGAACAGGTCCGGATGCGCCTTTTCGATCTCATCGAGCAGCAGCACCGAATGCGGCTGCTGATCGACTGCATCGGTGAGCAGGCCACCCTGATCATAGCCGACATAGCCCGGAGGCGCACCGATCAGGCGGCTGACCGAGTGGCGCTCCATATACTCGCTCATGTCGAACCGTTGGAGCGGAATGCCCATGATCGAGGCGAGCTGGCGGGCAACCTCGGTCTTGCCGACGCCGGTCGGGCCAGTGAACAGATAATTGCCGATCGGCTTGTCGGGATCACGCAAGCCCGCCCGGCTGAGCTTGATCGCCGAAGACAGCTTTTCAATCGCGGCATTCTGCCCAAACACGACCCGCTTCAGATCGGTATCGAGGCTGGCAAGCGCCGCAGTGTCATCCTTCGACACCGATTTGGGCGGGATGCGGGCCATCGTCGCAATGACCTGTTCGATCTCCTTGGCGGTGATCGTCCGCTTACGGCGGCTCGGCGGCACCAGCATCTGCATCGCGCCGACCTCATCGATCACGTCGATCGCCTTGTCGGGCAATTTCCGATCGTTGATGTAGCGCGCTGAGAGTTCGACCGCGGTCTTGATCGCATCGGGCGTGTATTTCACCGAGTGATGTTCTTCGAACGCGGTGCGCAGGCCGGTGAGAATCTTGATCGTATCCTCGATCGTCGGTTCGTTGACGTCGATCTTCTGGAAGCGCCGCAGCAGCGCACGATCCTTTTCGAAATGGTTGCGGAATTCCTTGTAGGTGGTGGAGCCGATGCAGCGAATCGTGCCGCCCGATAGCGCTGGTTTCAGCAGATTCGATGCATCCATCGCCCCGCCGCTGGTCGCGCCAGCGCCGATCACGGTGTGGATTTCGTCGATGAACAGGATCGCGTCGGGCAGCTTTTCGAGTTCGTTGACGACCGCCTTTAGCCGTTCCTCGAAATCACCACGATAGCGCGTGCCGGCTAGCAACGCGCCCATGTCGAGCGAATAAATGACCGCGGGCTTCAGCACCTCAGGCACGTCGCCTTCGATGATCTTGCGCGCGAGGCCCTCCGCAATCGCGGTCTTGCCGACACCGGGATCGCCGACATAAAGCGGGTTGTTCTTCGAACGGCGGCACAGGATCTGCACGGTGCGATCGACCTCGGCATGGCGACCGATCAGCGGATCGACCTTGCCGTTCTTCGCCTTCTCATTGAGATCAACGCAGAACTGCTTGAGCGCGCTTTCGTTCTTGCCCTTGCTGTCCTGTTTGGCGGGCTTTTCCTCTTCAGCACCCTTGGGTGTCGATGCTTCGGCGGGCGTGCTGCCTTTGCCGACGCCGTGGCTGATAAAGCTGACGGCATCGAGCCGACTCATATCCTGTTGCTGCAGGAAATAGACGGCATAGCTTTCGCGTTCGCTGAACAAGGCGACGAGCACATTGGCACCCGTCACTTCGTCGCGGCCGGATGACTGGACGTGAAGGATGGCGCGCTGCACGACCCGCTGGAAACCGCTGGTGGGTGATGGATCGGTCGCCTGTTCCACCTTCAGCGCCTCAAGCTCGGTATCGAGATAATGTGCGACGGTGGTCTTGAGTTCGCCCAGATCGACCCCGCAAGAGATCATCACTTTGCTTGCATGCTCGTCATCGACCAGCGCAAGCAACAGATGTTCAAGCGTCGCATATTCGTGGCGGCGCGATGTCGCCGCTTCAAGAGCCTTGTGGAGCGTCGTTTCGAGGGCGGATGCGAAGGAAGGCATTATCGTCTACTCCAAACGGGCCGCCAGCAATGTGCGACCCTTTCCAGCTATGTCGGAAGGCACCGCCCCCGCATCAAGCACTTGACAAATTATCGCCTCAGCCGGGCTCCGAGGCGATTGCGTCATCACCGCTTGAATAGCGCGTCAGCGCTTGCGCGATGGTTAACGGCGCGGTGTAAATGTCGCTGGGTGCGTTCGATTTCTGCCGTGAGCGCGACGATACGCGCTTCTAGCTCCTCGACCGAGAAGGGATCGAGATCATGCCGGGCAAGCGCATCCAGAGGATCGCCCGCCCGACGCGCGAGAGGCTCGTCGGGCTCCATCGTCACAACGTTGACCCGCGCGGCGGTCGTGTCAATAAGGGCATCGGGGCTTTTTCCTGCAGAACCAAAAAGGGCGACGGATTCGATGGCCGCGATTCCCGACATGATGACTGCAATTGATCCAGTAACGCCGGGCGGGCCGGAGCTTCTTGTCCCGGTATCGCGGCCCGTGCCGAAAGCTGCGCCCGGCGAAGTGCTCATCAAGGTAGCCGCCGCTGGGGTGAACCGGCCTGATGTGCTCCAGCGCAAGGGGCAATATCCGATGCCGCCCGGCGCACCATCGATCCTGGGGCTGGAACTTGCCGGCACAATCGTCGCCCTGGGCGACGGTGTTGAGCGTGAAATGCTGGGCCAGTCGGTCTGCGCTTTGGTCGGCGGCGGGGCCTATGCGGAATTTGCCGTCGCGCCTGTCGGCACCTGCCTGACCGTGCCGCCAGCGCTGTCGATGGTCGAAGCGGCGGCGATTCCCGAAACGCTGTTTACCGTGTGGACCAATGTCTTTGAGCGTGGCTACGCGGCGGAAGGTGACACGGTGCTGGTGCATGGCGGGACCAGCGGAATCGGCACGATGGCGATCGCGCTGGGCGCTGTTTTCGGGCTGACCGTCATCGTCACCGTGGGGTCGGACGATAAATGCGCGGCTGCCCTGGCGCTGGGTGCAGCGCACGCGATCAATTACAAGACCGAGGATTTCGTCGATCGGGTGAAGGCAATCACGGCGGGCAAGGGGTGCGCCGTCGTGCTCGACATGGTCGGCGGCGATTACGTGCCCCGCAATCTGCAATGCCTGGCCGATGACGGTCGCCATGTGTCGATCGCCGTGCAGGGCGGGTTGATGGCGACCATCCCGATCTTTGAGGTGATGCGGCGGCGGCTGACGCTGACCGGCTCAACGCTGCGCCCGCGCGACCTGAGCTTCAAGTCGATGGTCGCGGACGAACTCGCGCGCGTCGTCTGGCCGCATGTCGAGGCGGGCAAGCTCAGGCCAGTGATCGACCGGACCTTTCCGCTGGCCGAAGCGGGCGCTGCCCACGCCCGGATGGAGGCGGGTGACCATGTCGGCAAGATCGTGCTGACGATGGGGTGAAGGGGTCAAGCGGTCGTTATCGCTGAGCAATTTTTTCTATCTCGGCCCCGCGATTTTCGGGCGCTACTTGACCGTCGCAAAATGAGGGATGCCGCATGATCAAGCCGATCCTGCACGAATATGCGCCGTCCGGGAATTGCTACAAGATTCGGCTCACCGCCGCGCTGCGCGGCGTCGCGATGGAGCGGCGGGGGTATGACATTATCGCTGGTGAAACGCGGACGCCTGCCTTTCTCCGCGAGGTGAACGCCAATGGGCGCATTCCTGTGCTGCAGATCGGCGATCGCTTTCTGCCGGAAAGCAATGCGGCGTGCTTCTATCTTGCTGATGGATCGCCGCTGATCCCGGCGGATCGCTTCGCGCGCGCCGATATGCTGCGCTGGATGTTTTTCGAACAATATAATCACGAACCCAATATCGCCACGTTGCGTTTCTGGATGGCCTTTGTCGGCGAGGATGCGCTGAGCGAACTCCAGCGTGCCCAGATATCGGGCAAGCGTGCGGCTGGAGAGGCGGCGCTGGCGCTGATGGAGGATCAATTGGCCCGCACGCCCTATTTCACGGGCGATGGGCTGACGCTCGCCGATATCGCGCTCTATGCCTATACCCATGTCGCAGGCGAAGGCGGTTTTGACCTGGCGGCTTATCCGGCAGTCAGCGCCTGGCTGGCGCGGGTCGCGGCGACGCCGGGTTATATCGGGATTCTCGATTAAACATTGGTCGAAAAAACCGCCGAAACTGATGAATCCCGGCGTGCCAACGATTCAAAATGTAACATAAACGCGGCATAGCCGACCAACCAAGGGATGGTTGCGGGGTTACGCGCATGAATATTGCCCAGCTTTCGATCGATGGCAGGTTGGCCGATTTCGCTGATTTCGTGCATTCAGAACCCGCCATCCCAGAACAGACATTTGGTGGGCGGCAGCAGTATCGCACCATCTGGATTTCAGACATCCATCTTGGTACCCGCGGCTGTAATGCTGAGATGCTGATCGATTTCCTCGATCACGTGGATAGCGAGACGCTCTATCTGGTTGGCGATATCATTGATGGGTGGCGGCTGAAGAAGCGCTTTTACTGGCCGGCTGCGCATAATGACATTGTCTGGCGGCTGCTGAAGCGCGCCAAGCGCGGTACCAAGGTGATTTACATCCCCGGCAATCATGACGAGGTTTTTCGCCAGTTTTCCGGGCTGGATTTTGGCGGTATCGCGATCCGGCGCAAGGCAATCCACCAGACCGCAGACGGGCGGCGATTGCTGGTGCTGCACGGCGATGAATTCGATGCGATCACGCTGGCACATAAGTGGCTCGCGCATGCGGGCGATCTCGCCTATAATGCGCTGATGGCGCTGAACCGGCTGGTCAACGCGTTTCGCCGACGCTTTAACCTGCCCTATTGGTCGCTATCGAAGCACGCGAAGGCGAAGGTGAAAAACGCAGTCGAGTTTATCT